>NZ_JAUCFJ010000002.1:1525392-1830470 GCF_030348505.1 Lysinibacillus sp. G4S2
TTGCGGGACTATGTGAGATGATGGGTGTTTATATGATTAGTAAATATAATAATGCTAAGTGTATGAAAAATTTAGTATTAATGATTTTTGCATTTACTTTAAGCTTTGCTGGTCTGGCATATGCCATGGAAACATTAGCGATGGGCACAGCATATGCCATTTGGACAGGAATTGGAGCGGCGGGTGGTGCTATACTCGGTATGATGTTTTTCAATGAATCAAAGGACTGGAGACGAGTTGTTTGTATAGTTCTTGTTTTAGGGGCAGCAATATCTTTGAAATTATTATCGTAAAAGTGTAAAAAAGCACTTCCGCATTTTATATACGGAAGTGCTTATTTAAATCTTATTTTTTTACATCCTTCGTCCATTCAGCCACTTTGTCTGGATTGGCTTCTACCCAGTCTTTAGCAGCATCTTTTGGGTCTTTGCCATCCATAATTTCAAGCATAACAGTCTCTAAATCTTCAGCTGTCCAGTGGAAGTTATCTAGTACAGAATAAACATCTGGTTGATCTTCTTTTAAACCTTTTCGAGCAAATGTGTTAATCGTTTCATCTCCGCCATAAACACCTTTTGGATCCTCTAAGTATTTCAGGTCATATTTAGCGAATTTCCAGTGAGGGGACCAACCAGTCACAACGATGTCTTCTTTGTTTTTAATCGCTTTAGCAAGAGAAGTTGTCATGGCACCAGATGAAGATGTTAATAGATTCCAATCTGCTAAGTTATCATATTCAACTAAAGCTTTTTCTGTAGCAGCTGTAATGCCAGCACCAGGCTCGATACCCGTAATTGTGTGATCTGCTTGATTTTTTAAATCTTCAATCGAATTAACGTCCATATAGCTTGGTACTACTAAACCTATTTTGGCTCCAGCAAGGTTTTCACCTAGTTCATCAAGATTAGCCTTGTATTTTTCGTACTGTGAGGCATGTGTATTTGGTAACCATGCAGCAACCATTCCATCTGCTTCACCTTTTGAAACTGCCTCCCACATAATAGCGTTATCGAGTGGTGTTAATGTTACATTGTAGCCTAAATCCTCTAGCACTTGCCCAACGACATGAGTTGAAGCAATTTCTGTATCCCATTCAACGTAGGCTAAATTGACGTCCTTTGAGTCACCACTGCTACTGCTCTTACTAGAATCATCGCCACTACATGCAGCTAGCAAAAAGCCGAGCCCTAAAGCCATCCCTAATTTAGATAATGTTTTCAGTTTCATCGAATCTTCCTTCCTTATTTTTAATAAACTTCAAAACTTTAATCCAAGTAATAAAACTGAAAAACTTGGACTTTTGCTAATGAAATTACCTCTTTTATACGGCTTTCTTCTTATTAAAACTTTGCGTTAGGCGATCAATAATAATGGCAAAAATAACTAGGCCTAAACCTGCAACAAAGCCATTCCCAACCTGAGTACGTTGTAGTGCAGTTAATACTTCTCGTCCTAGACCAGGTGCACCAATCATTGAGGCAATTACGACCATTGAAAGCGATAGCATAACAGTTTGGTTGATCCCTGCCATTATAGTTGATTTAGCAAGAGGGATTTCTACTTTAAATAGTTTTTGACTTGCCGTACTACCATATGAATCCGCAGCTTCCACTAATTCTTTTGGTACTTGGCGAATTCCTAGGTTCGTCATTCGTACAGTTGGTGGTAGGGCGAAAATAACGGATGCAAATACGCCGGGTACAATTCCGATGCCAAAGAAGGCAACAGCCGGAATCAAGTACACGAAGCCAGGCATTGTTTGCATGAAATCAAGTAACGGCTTAATCACATTTTCCGCTACACTTGACTTGGACATTAGAATGCCAAGTGGAATACCAATAATGATTGAAATAATACTTGAAAAGAGCACGAGCGTTGTTGTTTCCATAAGGTGTGTCCATAAGCCTTGATTATAGATAAATAACAAACCAATGAACGAAAACGTTGCGAGCCCAAATTTTTTGCCGGTAATGAAAAAGGCAAAAATGACAACAAGTAAAATAAGAATAATAGCAGGAATGCTAATTAATAAATCAGTGACCTGATTCATGAGTAGTTTTCCAGATTTTTGGATTGAATCAAAGAATGCTGAAAAATTACTCGTCAACCAGTCCATAGCTGATTCTACCCATGGAGCCAGTGGTATAGCTGGTATATTGTCTAAAAAACTATTCATGTGCAACTGCCTCCTCATCGCTAGTTGAAAGTGCTTCGATGACAACGCCCCGGATGAGAACACCTAGTAAGCGCTCATCTTTTACAACTGCAATAGGAGTCGGACAATTATGAATCATACCTAATATATCTTGTAAAAGCATATCTGGTGGAACGGTCAATATCTCTGATTGAACAATTGAATGTACCGTTTGTTCTTGTCTTTTAGCAGCAGCCCGTGCGTCGTCAGCAGTAATATATCCTTTTAAATGTCGATTTTTGTCAACTGCCATTAGCAAACTAACAGTCTCTTCGCGCATTCTTTTTAGTGCTACGGTTGGTCCATCTATATCCACATTGACATATACAGGTCGAACCATGACATTTTCAGCTGTTAATACTTTAGAACGATCGACATCTTCTACGAAGGTTTTAACATATTCATCTGCAGGGTTTGTTAAAATTTCTTCTCCAGTACCAATTTGAATGATTGAGCCATCTTTCATAATAGCGATACGATCACCAATACGTAATGCTTCATTCAAATCGTGGGTGATAAAAAGAATTGTTTTTTTCATTGTGCTTTGTAAATCAAGTAATTCATCTTGCATTTCTTTACGAATTAATGGATCGAGTGCTGAAAAAGCTTCATCCATTAGTAATATTTCAGGATCATTTGCAAGTGCGCGCGCTAAACCAACACGCTGTTGCATACCGCCTGACAATTGACTCGGATATTGGTCTTTATAAGCAAGTAAGCCTGCATTTTCGAGAGCCTGTTCTGCTTTTGCTTGTCGTTCTTCCTTTGAGACGCCTCTGATTTCAAGGCCATATTCAGTATTTTGAAGAAGTGTACGATGGGGGAATAAACCGAAGTTTTGAAAGACCATACTCATTTTGTTTCTTCTGACATTACGTAAATTCTCTTTGTCCATCTTAGAAATATTTTCTCCATCGATATAAATATTTCCGCTTGTAGGCTCAATAAGCCGGTTTAGAAGCCGGATAAGTGTGGATTTTCCACTCCCTGATAATCCCATAATAACGAAGATTTCACCTTCATTTACAGTAAAACTTGCATCGTATACACCAACAGTTGCACCTGTTTCTTTTAAAATATCAGTCTTGCTTTTTTGTTGCTTGACGAGTTCTAATGCTTTAGGAATATGTTTCCCAAAAACTTTAGAAACATGTTCCACTTTTATTTTTTCCAATAGAACCATTCCTTTCGTAGATCAATTTCGCCTTGGCGAATTAACATGATGTTGGTCACTCAGGCGTTTTCACAGGATGTGAGGTTCTTAGTCTGAGTTCTTCTATTGCAGTAGGTGTTTGGACATCCACTGAATGAAGATTAATACTATTTAAGGATAATGATACCCAAAAATAAACAAGTAACAACTTAACCCTAACAAAGAGTTGTTACTTTTGTCAAATCGACAAATAAGAAAAAATCCGCTTAAACGCCGTTATATCAGCGCTTAAGCGGATTTTAATTTGGATATAAAAAACTCTGAACTCGTGCGAAACTTTCATCATTACCGATAAAGTAAATGATATCTCCATCTTCCAACGACACATATGGACCAGGTGATAGTAGTAATTCATTTCCACGACGAATTCCGACAATCGTACACGATGTATTTTGCCAAAAATTCAATCCTTGTACTGTTTGATGGATGCAAGGACTTTCAGTTGTCATTTCTAATTGATAAGGGATAAATGGATTGACGGATCGGAAATGTTCAGTTCGACTAATCAGCTGTTTGGTCTTTTCCTGTAAATTTATTAATTCTTGGTGCTGCTTCTGAATACTAGTTATAAGCTCATTTTGAAGCTCATGGACAGATTGAACATCATGGAATTGTCGGACAAAATGCGCAGCCTTTTCATATGATTTTATAATAACTCCACTGCCTTTTGAGGCCTCCACAATTTCCAAGTCCTGCAAAACGGCAATCGCTCTTCTAGCAGTTTCAGCTGAGACATTATATTGGCTAGCAAGAGAGGATCTTGCATAAATTTTATCTCCGATTCGGTATTTTCTTTCTACAATTTTTGAGGCTAAATCAACAGCTATTTGCTGGTACTTTGGCTGCTTCAACTGCACGTTTTTTTCTAATTGCATGCTAAACTTCCTTTCGTCATTACAGTTACCACAGCTTATTATAGACTAGCCTGCACAGAAAAAATAGCATCACCATAAGCTATTAGTATATGATAAAAACGTCACATAACAGTTTTTGTTTCCTATTAATCGTTTTTAACATCTTTCAGCAAATATTTTTCGTAACGAAAGTGCCACGTCAGTTTGCCCAAAGCTTCTGGCGGATTAAAATAGAGGCTGTTGTTTGACAGTTCGTAGTTATTATTATAAACTAAGTTACGTTATGTAAGTGTTATGGAATACAGATACTCAGTTAGTAGATTTTAGCTAACTGTTAACAATAGAAGGTTGGAGAAAATATGACAATTACAACTAGAGTTATGGATATAGTGAAAGACAAAATGATAATCGTAAAGCACTCTGAAACTGAAAGTATTTGCCTAGTTGGTCCAGTGAAATTACCGATAAAACAGGCTGCGTTTTCAGAGACATTTCAATGGTATAACTGGTTAAAAGTAGATGCCAAACTATCAAAAGAAGAAATTATTGATGGATTAGCATCTGCAAATTTAGCTTTTTTACAGCAGTCATCAGTGCTTGTTTATGGAGATTTTGCACATACCGAGGATGCTTTAATTCGCATGCACAGCATTTGTCATACGGGTGATATTTTTGGGAGCCAGCGCTGTGATTGTGGCTATCAATTACATGAATCGATGAAAATGATTGCTGAGCATGGCTGCGGTGCTATTTTTTATTTAGCAGATCATGAAGGTCGTGGCATCGGGCTGTTCTCGAAATCTCTTGCTTATTTATTACAAGAAGAAGGGTTAGATACGGTTGAAGCAAACCACGCTCTTGGCTTCCCAGACGATACCCGTTCTTATGAAGATGCCATCACGGTGTTAGCTGCACTTCGTTCAAAACCGGTTACACTGATTACAAATAATCCGAAGAAGCTTGCCGCATTACAGGCGCATGGCTTAGCAGTAAAAGGACATGTCCCTTTATGGGGAGGGTTAACGGAGACAAATCGTTTTTATTTAAACACCAAAGTAGAGAAATCTGGACATATGCGCGAATAGAAGTGAGTGGAGGACACGAAGATGACAATAGATGAAAAATATATGCAGCTAGCACTCGATTTAGCAGCTAGTGCCAAAGGAAATACGAACCCTAATCCACTTGTAGGGGCTGTCATCGTGAAAGACGGTGTAATTGTTGGAACAGGTTTACACAGAAAAGCAGGTGAACCACATGCAGAAGTGCATGCATTCCGTATGGCTGGAGAACATGCTAAAGGTGCGACACTTTATGTAACTCTTGAGCCATGTTCACATTTTGGAAAAACACCTCCTTGTGCAAATTTAGTGAAGGAATCAGCTGTTAAACGTGTTGTAGTAGCGATGCAAGATCCCAATCCTTCGGTAGCTGGGCGTGGTATTCAATTGTTACGAGATGCGGGCATTGAGGTAGAGGTAGGTGTTTTAGAAGCTCAGGCTCGCCGTTTAAATGAACGCTTTATTCATAATATGCTAACAAAACGACCATTTATTATTTCGAAATATGCGATGACCTTAGATGGGAAAATAGCCGCCCATACAGGACATTCCAAGTGGGTAACTGGGGAGGCAGCACGTGAGGATGTTCACCATATTCGTCATGAGGTGGATGGTATTTTAGTTGGTGTTGGCACAGTCTTAGCTGATAATCCTTCCTTAACAACAAGATTACAAGAAGATTACGGAAAAAATCCAGTACGCATTATTATGGATAGTGAGCTTCGTACACCAGCTCATGCTAACGTACTGAATGTAGAAGAAGCAAAAACAATTATTGTATGTAGTGAGAATGTTAGCAAAGAAAAAATAATAGCATTTGAAGAAAAAGGCGTAACGGTAATGCCGGTTCGACATGAATCGGAGGGGCTTGTTGTTGATGATATGCTTGAAAAACTATATCAATATGGTATTACTGATATTTTGGTAGAGGGCGGAAGTACTGTAAATGCTTCGTTTTTACAGCAAGGTGCTATCAATAAATATGTGATTTACATGGCGCCAAAAGTACTCGGTGGTCGTTTATCATTAACACCTTTTGCTGGTCATAACCCATCTACTATGGATGAGGCATGGGACGTAGAATTTGCTTCGTTTGAGCAGGTAGGGCAAGATTTACGTATTATTGCTTATCCAAAGAAAGATGAAGAAAATTAATTTATCAAGCAAATATTTGTATCGTTTGGGCTGGGCTCAATAGTACACTCAAAGATGCAGATTGTCCTGCAACACTATAAAATAAAGATTCGCTTGCACATTTTGACGTACAAGATTTTCAACAAATGCGTGAGCTAGCCATTGAGGAAGTTTTAGCAAAGCAAATTGAAAAAGAGCAAACATTTGCGGCTAACTTCATAAACAAGGCTTCTTGAAGGGAAGACAAAAGATGAAATTTGGCTTTGATATAGATGACACACTTATTGATTTACGAGCACACGCCTTTTCACTTTATAATAAAAAACTTGGTAAAAATGTTGCACTAGAAGCATTTCAAGCTTTGCAAAGAGTTGAAATTCACGAACCATTTGGATTAACAGATGCTGAAGGAGCGGCGATGTGGAATAGTTCATTAGAGGAAATATATTTTACAGATTGTCCTTCTTTTGAGGGAGCATTAGAGACGCTCCAAGCTTTGGCACAGCAGGGTCATGACATTTATTATATTACTTCACGTCCTAAACAGTATTGTGAGCAGACACGCGAATGGATGAAAGCACAAGGTTTTCCAATCACAGAAGGTCACTTTTTCTGTGGCATGCAGGACTCAGAGAAAGTGGCGATCATCAAAGAGCTAGCTTTAGATGTTTATGTGGATGATAAACCGGCTGTATTAGAAACACTTCAAGATGTGAGTACAAAAGTGATATTAAAAAATCAATCCTATAACAAGCAAGTTGAACTGCCACGCTTAAATCATTGGCAAGATTTCTTGAGATTAGTAAATATTTAGTTCAACGTGAAGTTGATTTCCGTTCCGACTGGCGCTTTGTAGCTGTCGCTTCGCTTTCGCAAAGACGAAAACCATGTTGCTGCCGCTTCGCTTTCGCACAGAGCAAAGCTTCCTGGGGGAGTCGGACCAACACACGTTTTAACAAATGTCATCCACAACGTTTGGTGATGAGCGATATGATTAAAGCAATAAACCCCGAATAAAGGACACTAAAAAGTGAACCTATTCGGGGTTTATTTAATATTTCTATCAATACAATTGCTTTTCGATTTCTAATGCAACGCTTTGAATGGATTCAATTAAAAAATTTTCATCATAGTCACTATATCGTACTTCTGGTATAACGAGTGACACTGATGCAATTATTTGGTTGGAAGCGTTTAAAATCGGTGCAGATAAAGAACATGCTCCACGTACACGCTCACTATTGCTTCTTGCAAAGCGCTGTCTACGAATCTCCTGTAAATCCTCCCACAACTGTTCTTTGGAAAGTATGGTTCTATATGTGATGGCTTCAAGACTTATATTCTCTACATATTCTTCAACATTCGGCATAAACGCGAGCAATATTTTAGATGATGCACCTGCATAAAGGGGGGAGGTGTCACCAACAAACATTTTCGTTGAAAGCGGATATGTTGAATCATAGTTTAAAATACATCGTCTCTCAAATCCATCAATAATATTCATGGAAACACTTTCTCCAATTTCTTCGTTTAGCGTTTTTAAAATAGGTTCTGCGACAATAATAAGACTCGATTCTTCTTTTACTAAATTTCCTAAATACAGAAGTGAATGACCTAATTGATAGCGCTTTGTACGTTCATCTTTGTGAAGAAAGCCTTCGTACACAAAGGTTGAAACGAAGCGTTGCAAACTAGAGATGCTTATCCCTGTTTTTTTACTTAACTCAGTTAGGGAAAGGCTAGGCTCATCTTTTGAAAAAGCTTTTAATACTTTAATAGCTTTGTGCAGCGATGACATTGTATAGTTTTTTTCGAAAATCTCTTGATTCATCCCGTCACCTACGTAATAAAATTCTCTTCGACATATGCCGGAGGTTTCTCTTCATATATAGATGCCGTTATGCTTTTGCGCATAAAAACAATTATTAAATGAAGATAAAATAGGCTCATCACCATAGCGTGTGGTTGATTTCCGTTCGACTGAGGGCGTTCGATGAGCCGCTTCGCTTGCGCTCCATGGCTCATCTGTAACCCTGATCGCCCAGGTCTCCACTTCACTCATATACATGGCATACGTTTTAACAAAATGACATCCCAAACATTCAGTGATGAACCCTAAAATTTACTTCTATTATAGCGCAAAATTTATTCTGGTAGAAAGGACTTTTGGAATTCGTTTGTATGTTCTCCAAGTATCGGAGGTGCTAGTTTATATTGAATATTTAAATCAGAGAACTTTAACGGGTTTTTGATGAATCTAATTGTACCGTATTGTTCGTGCTCTATTTCACCAATCATGTCACGTGCCATAAGTTGCGGTTGTTCTAGTGCTTCAGCAATCGTATTCACACGTCCACCTGGAATCTTGTATTGTTGTAATAAAGTGATCCATTCATCCCGTGTTTTTGTCATTGTAATGTCCGTAATCATCTGAACAAGCTCAGCTTCATGTTGCTTGCGCATCGTATTTGTTACAAAGCGCGGATCATCGGCCCACTCCTTACGTTCCAACATAGTGCAAAACTTTTGAAATTGTCCATCTGTACCAACACAAATCATTAATGGGCCATCCGCACAGTGAAACACTTGATACGGTGCAACATTATTATGACGATTACCTAGACGTTCTGAGATAAAACCTGTATTTAAATATGCGCTTGCTACATTTGCTAAACTACTCATTTGAACGTCTAATAAAGCTAAGTCAATAAATTGTCCTTTATTTGTTAGATCGCGCATTCGTAGAGCGGCTAAAATACTAATGACAACATAATTTGAGGTTAAAATATCTGCAATAGGAACACCAACTTTTGTCGCATCACCTTCAGCTGAGCCAGTGACATGCATTAAACCACTCATTGCTTGAATAACTGGGTCGAAGCCTGGTTCGTGCGCAAGAGGGCCGGTTTGACCGAATCCTGTTACGGCACAATAAATGATTCTTGGATTTACTTTTGTTAGTTCCTCATAGCTTAGCCCCATCCGCTCCATGTCACCCGTCTTAAAATTTTCGAGTACGACATCCGCATCTTTGACAAGCTCTTTAAATCTATCTCTGCCTTCTATTGTTTTTAAATCTAAGGTGATCGATTTTTTATTGCGATTAGCACATAAATAATATGTGCTTTGATCATTTACAAATGGCCCCCAGTCACGCATACTATCAGAGCCATTCGGATGTTCTATGCGAATTACTTCTGCTCCTAAATCTGCCAACATCATGGAGCCGGCAGGGGCAGCATATACACGGGATAAATCTAATACTCGAATATTTTCAAGAGGTTGCATTGTTTTTCCTCCTACATACATCATTTATAAACAGGTTTACGTTTTTCTACAACTGCGCTTACACCCTCTTTAAAATCATCTAACTCTGTGACAATGGCCATTTGCGATGAAATATAGTCAAGGGCAGTACGTAAATCCATCTTTTGACTTTGATAAACAGCACGCTTAATAAATTGTAATGTCGTAGTTGGACGACTTGCTAATTCCTTTGCATAATTCAATGTGTATTCCTCAAGCTCATGGTCTTCCACAACAAATGTCACAACGCCTTTGTCTTTTGCTTCATCAGCAGTTAATACACGAGCTGTCCAGAACATGTCCAATGCTTGATCGATGCCGACTAATTTTGGTAAATAATAAGCGCCACCATCACCAGGAACAATTGCAACGTTAATGTAGCTCTCTGAAATTTTTGTAGATTTTGCAGCAATTCGAATGTCACACATTAAGGCCATATCAAGACCGGCACCCATTGCAAATCCATGTACTTGTGCAATAACAGGCTTATCAATTTCCTCAAGTAGTAGGGGAATACGTTGAATCTTTTTCCATAGTGAATTTTTTCTCGCTAAACCTGTGGAGGAGATGTCTTCTTCACTTTGGAAAAATCCTTCACCGGCTTGCATCGCTTTAATATCGCCACCTGCACAAAAAGATTTTCCATTACCTTTAACGATGACAACGCGAATGTCGTCTGAGTCACGAACAACCTCAAGAGCTTTAATCCATTCAGAAATCATTTCTTCACTGAAAGCATTATACGTTTCAGGTCTATTTAATGTAATTGTGGCAATATGGTCTTGTACTTCAAAAAGTAAATCAGTCATTGATAACTCTCTCCTTATCATGTCATTAATTTATTATCACAAAATTAGTTATTACAGCATTTCCATTTATCCTTCCACTTTGAGAAGTGGGGAGCTTTTGCTAAATGAAGTTAAATATTCCCAAAGGCTATCACCACTCTCTAAAAGTTGTGTTGCGACCAAATTAGTCCAATAGGAGGTGCTAGTTCCTTCATCGCGCCAAGACCAAAGTCTACGTGTAAATTGATGCAAGCTATGTTCGTGTGTTGTACCAATTGCAGCATGTACTTGATGCGCAATTGTTGTAACTGCTTGAATGATTTCTTCAAAACGAATGTGAGCGTAAGCAACCTCACTATTTTGATTGTTCGTCAGAAGGGCTTCGGTTACATTATTGAATGCTGCTAATGCTATCGCCGTTTCACCTGCTAAATGTACAATATGCTGCTGAACGAGCTGAAAGCGATGAATTGGACGACCAAATTGTTCACGTTCTTTCGTATATTGAACAGTTAAATCATTTATTTTATCGATGGCACCAGTCATCAATGCTAATTGGAAAGCTGTATGGAGTGTTGTTATAGTGTGCATCTTGTCAGGAGATAACATAGCAGATACTTGTGAAGTCGTAGCATGGTGGAATATCACAGTATCACGCGGCTCGCCTGCTAAATTCATACCCTCTTTAATTTCAGCTTGGCTTAAATCTATTTCTACAAGATGTGTACCATCCTTGCTACGGGCAAGTGTTACTAGATGTTTTGTATGGCGTGCCCAAGGAACATGAATCGCTTCTCCCGTTAATTGGCCGTCCTCTAACGTAAAGGCTTGGTCAGGACATAGCATATACGTCGCCAAATCCTCGATGACTTGTAAGTTCGTAAATTCCAATAAATAATTCGCAAATGTTGTTTCAGTAAATGGAATCGGTGCAGCGTATTTTCCAGTTAAACGAACAATATTCAATAAATCCTCTATGTCGCCACCTGTACCGCCATTTTCTTCGGTAATGGCTACAGCAGTCATACCGTTTTCTTTAAACAGATCCCATAGCTCTGGTGCCCAATGACCTTGTTCTACTGTATCGACTAAATCTTTATCCACTTTTTCTTTTAACATACGCTCGACAACATCAACAATCATGTCTCTCATTTCACTCATTGTGCTATTACCCCTTTCGCTACAACGCCATACAGTACCTCTGAAGTACCTCCTCGAATAGTAAAGCCTGGTGCATGTAAAATAGATTCAGCCATAAAGCGATCAATTTTACGATGCGCATCAAGTGTTGGATAAGTCTGTACGATTAAGCGTGTGATTTCAGGAATGCTTTGTTCGAATTTCGTCCCGAGTGCTTTCACAAGTGCTGCAGGAATAGATACGTCTTCACCATTACCAGACTCTAAAAGCTGGGCTACTCCAATTGACATATTCCGTAGACTCCAAAGACGAGCTACAACTTTTGACGCTTGCTTTAACCCTTCAAAATTGTTTTGGCGCTTTAACTCCTGAATAAGCTCATCAATTAATGGGAAAGTACTCAATATTCGCTCTGGGCCACTGCGCTCAAATGCAAGCTCAGCTAATCCTTGAGCCCAGCCATTACCGATTTCACCAACAACCATATTGTCAGGTACAAAAACATTTTCAAAGAACACTTCATTGTAATGATGTTCACCAGTTAAAAATTTAATGGGAACAACGGTTACACCTTCTGCCTGTAAATCGACGATCAGCTGACTAAGCCCGGCGTGTTTACTTTTTCCATCAAAAGGACTTGTACGCACTAAAGTCACCATATAATGGCAAAGATGAGCATTACTCGTCCATATTTTTTGACCATTTACTATCCAGCCGCCCTCTACTTTTTCGGCACGTGTACTGACTGAAGCTAAGTCAGAACCGCTATTTGGTTCACTTAAACCTATGCCGAAGTAGCATTCGCCTTTCACAATTTTTGGTAAGAAATATTCACGCTGCTCTTCTGTCCCGTATCGTAAAAGAAGTGGTCCTGTTTGACGATCGGCAAACCAATGTGCTGCAACTGGGGCACCGATAGCTAAAAATTCCTCTGTTAAAATGTATCGATCAATGGTGCTCCGCTCTTGACCACCATATTTTTTAGGCCAAGTTAAACCAATCCAGCCCTTTTGACCAATTAATTTAGAGAATTCAGGATCATCTCCACTTAGCCAAGAGTCGCATTTAGACGTGAAGGTTCCTTTTGCTAATTCATTCTGTAGAAATGTTCGTACATCTAAACGAAATTGCTCCTGCTCTTGTGTAAATTGCACAGTTGGTAAATGAAACATTTCATCACTCCTTAAGTTTTACCGTAATGTTGTAACCATTATTGTATATGTGTATTTTATGATTACTTATGAATGTAGTCAATTACTTTTTGGAATTATTAGAAAATTAAGAGGGGAATTCATGGATGTCTAGATGAAATAAAAATTTAATGAAAAAATGGAAAAATGCAGAATAAACATGTTACTATGTAGAAAATTCAGTTAAGGAGGTATGGGGTATGCAAATGGCTATCAAAACTTCCCAAAAAGTAATGCAAGTTTTATCAGCGCAACTAGTACAGCATTTAGAAATACTGCAATATTCAACGAATGAGCTAGAACAGTTTATTAATGAAAAAGCAAATGAAAATCCACTGTTAGTTGTCACTGATGCAACGGTGAAAAGTCAATATGAGGAAATTATGCAATTAGCAAATTATTCTTTTAAGCGTTATCCTGCGCAATATTATGAGTCGAAAAATAATACATTTAATCCTATTGAGATGAACCTTGCTGCGAAAGAAAGCTATGAGCAGTTTTTATTGGAACAAGTGCCTATGCATAAAAATCTTTCTTCTGTAGATTTAAAAATCTTAATGTTTTTAATTCGTTCCTTAGATGATCGTCTATTTTTAGATGTTGATTTAGATATTGTCGCAAATAAATGTAAGACAAATGTTTTGCACGTAGAGGCCCTATTGGACTTACTTCAAACTTTTGAGCCAGTAGGAGTAGGGGCACGTAATTATAAAGAATATTTACTCATTCAAGTAGACAGGGATACCCTTGCACCAAAATTGACCTCCGAATTTATTAAAACGGATTTAGAGCTAGTGGCAGCACAGGCCATTAAACAATTAAGTAAAAAGTATAGAACGCCTATACAGGAAGTGAAGAAAACGGTCCACTATATCAAAAATTTAAAACCAGTGATGACAGGAGATAAATTCGAAACGATTCCATATGTCATTCCTGAAATCGAAGTAGAGAAATTAGAAGAAGAATGGATGATACAATTAAATCGTGGATATTTACCAATCGTTTCAATCGATAAACATTATGTGGAGATATTAAAAAATGACCCGAATTGTAAAACATATTTCAAAGACACAATGAAAGACGCTCTTTTATTATTACAAGGAATTGAACAACGTGATAAAACACTGTACGAATTAGCTAGATTGCTAGTGGAATTGCAAGAGGATTTTTTCCATAAAGGCATTGAGGCATTGAAGCCTATGCGGTTAAAGGATGTAGCCAACATTTTAAGTGTACATGAATCAACGATTAGTCGAGCTGTGCGTGGAAAATATATAAAAACCGCCCATGGTGTGTATGCCTTACAATCGTTATTTACAAAAGGAGTAATGAATATTTCTGGAAAAATGGATTCAATTATGTATATTAAAAAGCGACTCAAACAGTTGATTGAGGGAGAGGATAAACAAAAGCCTTTAACGGATCAGCAGATTACAAATACTTTGAGTGCTGAAGGTATCCAAATATCCAGACGGACAGTAGCAAAGTACAGGGAAGAAATGAATATTGTGAGTTCATTTAATCGAATGTATGGATAGAATAGATGATGCAAACAAACTGTCGTTGATGTATTTCTGCATCGAAATTTCAATAAGGCATATGAAAAGATTCATAGATTTTTTAGCCTAGTAATATTAAGGCTCTTCGGCAAAACGAGGGTTGATTTCTGTTCAGACTTGGCGCTTTGTTGCTGCCGCTACGCTTTCGCACAGATAAAACATTTGCCGCTGTCGCTACGCTTTCGCGCAGATAAAACATTTGTTGCTGCCGCTACGCTTTCGCACAGAAAACATCCGCTGAGCACCAGGGTCTCATTTGTGATGCTGATCCCCAAGGAGTTGCCCAGTCGTAACGAAGATCAAGTTATAAACACGACATACGTTTTAATTTCTTTCGGCGGGCGGATGCAATTATGTCGAGGCACTTTTGGTAATTAGCAAATTTTAAATGACAACAACAATAGACGTACGGATGGCTTTATTTTCTGATTTTTTTAACTATTTAATAAGTTTGGCATCAAAATTGCTCATTAAACAGTAGACATTGAATTAGAGGAAAGGGGCTAGTAAATGTCTTCATAAAACACTAAAGGGGTGGTTTAATGGGAGCTTTGCAAAAATCACTGAAAACACGGCATATTACAATGATTTCCATTGGAGGGGTTATTGGTACGGGGCTATTCGTTGGGACAGGGAAAAATATTTTAAGTACCGGTCCTGCAGCAGTGATTTCATATACGATTGCATGCTTACTCATAGTTCTCATCATGCAAATGGTTGGAGAAATGGCATCAGGAGAAATAGTTTTAGGGAAGAAATCAGGTGGTTCAGCAGAGTTAGGTTCATTTGCTTCATATGCAGGAAAGTATATTGGTCCATGGGCAGGCTTTACAGTAGGCTGGCTTTATTGGGCAAGCTGGGTGTTTATTGTGGGGTTAGAAGCAGCACTCATAGGGGGAATGCTGCACAATTGGTTTCCAATGATACCTATATGGGTTGGAAGCGTAGGTATAACGTTATTGATGACAATCGTTAATATTTATTCAGTAAAATCATTTGGTGAATTTGAATATTGGCTTTCCTTTGTTAAAGTTACGGCTATCGTTGTATTTTTAGTAGTTGGTATAGCAATGATTTTAGGAATTTGGCCAAATTATGAACCGAAGGGGTTAGGTATTTTAACTGAATTCGGTGGTTTTGCACCAAATGGTATTGTCCCAATTTTAACGGCAATTGTATTTGTTATTTTCTCGATTTGTGGCGCTGAGGTTGCAGCCATCGCAGCAGCAGAGTCTGAAAATCCAGCGAAAAATATTGTTCGCGCCATTCGCAATGTTGTCTTTCGGTTAGGTTTATTTTTCGTAGGTTCAGTAGCCATTATGGTCTTGATTATACCTTGGAATGATTCAAAAATGTTGGCAGCACCTTACGCAAATATTTTAACGATGGCAGGGCTTCCTATTGCTGCTCAACTTATTCAAATCGTCATTTTTATTTCACTTATCTCTGTTTTAAATTCCGCTCTTTATACAAGCTCACGTATGTTACTTGAAATGTCGCGTCAAGGAGATGCACCAAAAATATTCTCGCAAATTAAAAATCATCGAGGTGTGCCTGTACCAGCTATTCTTGGCAGTACTGTGGTGGCGTATATTTGTGCGATGCTATACTTCATTTCACCTGAAGTCATTTTCTATTTTTTAGGTAATTGTGTTGGAGGATTAATGATAGCTGTTTATATTTTCATTGCCATCTCACAAATTCGTTTCCGGCGATATTATGACAAGGTTTCAGATGAGCCATTAGCAATAAAAATGTGGTTATTCCCATACCTGTCGTATGTCACAATTGGAATTTTAACAGTCGTTTATTTATGCCAAGCACTCATTGAATCTTTACGCTCTCAATTCTATTTAAGTACAGCAGTATTAATCGGCTCAGTTGTGCTGTTCATGATTATGCGAAAACTGTCGACAAGGTCAGCAGAGCAAATAGAGGAAAAGGTTGCTTCGGAATAGAATGGTATAAAATACAAAAAATTCGCAATGTTTCCGCGAGATATCAAGCCTTGAGAGAACTTAAAGGATGCTTTAACACCTTTTAGGCTTGCAGATGCCCCGTAGAAAGAGAGCGAATTTTTTTGTATTTAATGAATAAAGTTTTTTAAAGTTCGAGAGGATGTGGTCTATATGTCGATAACTGAACTTCATAAAGAGGAACATTTTTTTATTGTAAAAAATGAAGAAGTCATGATGAAAAGTAATATCCAACTAGAGCTTCTTGAAAAAATAATAAAAAAATATAGTAAAGGAACAGAAACGTTCGAGGTAGAAGGCTATTTTATTCATGTATTGGAGACTTCGCAAGGTAACCTATTTCATGTTAAACCATTCATGCAGTTTAGCCACATTGATTTTATGAACCCACTATCAAATAAAGTATTAAACTCTATCTCAGATGGCGTTACAGTATGTGATTGCGCCGGCAAAATTTTATTTCAAAATGATAATGATATTGAAATTGTTGGCATCGATTTAATGGGAAGATATGCAAAAGACGTAATCGCTGAAGGATTAATGAGTGATTCTATATCAATGAAAGTAATTGAATCAAAAGAAAAAGTAACTATTTTGCAAACGTTCATTAATGGAAAATGCTTTTTAGTTACGGGTAAGCCAATATTTGATGAACACGGTGAATTGCAATACGTAGTAGCGATTACTCGTGATATGACACAATTAAAACTGTTAGAGAAGGAAGTAAAAAAATTAGAAGTTCAAAACGAGAATTTTAAAAATAAGCTACATGCCTTACATACTAAAGAATCAACAAAAAGTAGTTTAATCGCTGTGTCTTCCGCAATGATGCAGGTGGTAAAGCGTGTTATGAGGATTGCAGAGGTAGATTCTACTGTATTAATTGGTGGTGAATCGGGCGTAGGTAAAGAAGAAATTACAAAGCTTATTCATGCAAACAGCCGACGTAACGATAAGCAAATTTTAACGATTAACTGTAGTGCAATTCCTGAAAATTTATTAGAATCCGAGCTTTTTGGTTATGAGGCAGGAGCATTTACGGGAGCGGCAAGAGGCGGAAAGGCAGGGTTATTTGAAATCGCATCTGGTGGTACAGTGTTTTTAGATGAAATTGGAGAAATGCCTTTACTACTTCAGGCGAAATTATTACGTGTACTCCAAGAATCAGAGGTTCAGCGTATTGGTAGTGGAAAGCCTATTCCTATTGATGTACGCATAATCGCAGCAACGAATCGCAATTTAGCGGAGATGGTGAGGCAGGGTGATTTCCGTGAGGATCTATATTATCGTTTAAATATTATCCCTATTGAAATTCCACCTTTAAGACAACGTCGTCAAGATATAATCCCGCTAGTCAACCATTTTTTAGCTGTAGTAGGAGAAAAATATGGCATCCACCGGACGATTGATTCATCTGCTATGAAAATATTAGAATCTCACGATTGGCCAGGAAATGTACGGCAGCTTAAAAATATGGTGGAGCGTATTTGCTTATTAGCAACACAGCCAGAAATAACAGTATTTATTGTGCAACAAGAGTTAGACAGTAACACAATGATTGCCCGTGATATAGAAAATCCTGTACAAATACAAAGCATCCAGGAACAAGTTGTAACTCCAAAGTTTAGTGGCACATTAAAGGAACAAGTAGCCGCATTTGAAAAACAAATTATTAAGGAAGCTTTATCTAAATATCCAAGTATAAGACAAGCGGCAAAATCACTTGGCTGTGATCAGTCAACATTGGTACGTAAAATACAAAAGTTCCAATTAACGCGACAAATTTCATATAAGGACTAGTGATGAATTTTTGCATCAAAAATTCATTTATGCAAAATAAGATGTGATATCGCAATACTCACTAATTAATACAAGGAAAATGGTGAAATGCATCATTAGAAGAAAAGGGGCGTTTTCAAAAAAGAAAACGTCTCTTTTTCATTTTGTTGCAGTTGTTGTGAAGTAACAATAAAATGCGTTGTAATTTTTTAATTCATCACAAAAAGATAAGGAATGATATTTGTTAAAACGTTTGCTGCCAATAATATAAGTTGATTTCCGTTCCTGCTCGACCCTAGGAAAGCGCCCAGCAGGAACGGAAATCAACCACGTTATGAAAATGTAGCAATATTTTTTTCGTTAAAAGAATTTTTTCATCAGTTGGCATGAGAATTGCTATTAAAAAAGTGTATGAAATTTTAAACGAAAAGAGGTTGGCATTTATGACAATTCAACTAAAAGAAGAGTTAAAAACGTTAGATCAAAAGCATTTTCTACACCCAACAACGTCGATTGAGCAGCAGCAAACACAAGGTCCAGCAGCCATTTTTACAGAGGGGAATGGCATTTATTTAAAAGATATAGAAGGAAATATCTACATTGATGGGATGTCTTCTTTGTGGAATGTAAATATAGGGCATGGTCGTAAAGAAATTGCTGAAGTGGCGAAGGAGCAAATATCTACATTAGCATTTAGTTCCTGCTTTGCATCATTTAGCAATGAACCTGCCATTCGTTTAGCGGCGAAAATTGCTTCTTTAACTCCAGGAGACTTAAACACTGTATTTTTCACTTCAGGCGGCTCAGAGTCGAACGATACAGCGATTAAATTAGCACGTCATTATTGGTTACTAAAGGGACAGCCAGAGCGCCAAAAAATTATTTCTCGTACACAGTCCTATCACGGTGTAGCTATGGGTGCTACTAATGCGACCGGCTTACAAGCATTCCGTGACTTTACGAATTCACATGCCCCTGATTTCCACTATGTATACAGCGAATCCGTACGTAATTTACGTGAAACGATTGAAGCGTTAGGGCCTGAGACTGTGGCAGCATTTATTTCTGAGCCTGTACAAGGTGCAGGTGGAGTTAATATTCCACAAAAAGATTACTTTAAAGAAGTGCGAAAAATTTGTGATGAGTACGGTATTTTATTCATTGCAGATGAGGTTATTACCGGATTTGGACGTACAGGCAAATTTTTCGGTATGGAACATTACGGGGTAGTGCCAGATATGATGTCTTTCGCTAAAGGCGTATCAAGTGGTTATGTTCAACTTGGTGGTGTGGCGATATCCGAAACAATTCATCAAGAATTATGTGAGCTTTCTAAAGGAACGTTAATGCACGGATATACTTACAGCGGTCATGCACTCGCTTGTCAAGTTGGATTGAAAAATATAGAAATCCTTGAGCAAGAAAATCTCGTTGAAAATGCGGCAAACATGGGGAAAGCCCTGCTAGAAGGATTCCAAGCATTACAAGAAAAATATAGCTTTATCGGCCGTGTGCGTACGCTTGGATTACTTGGAGCTATTGAATTAGTAAAGAGCCGTGAGACGGGTGAATTGTTCGAGACGGCTCTTAGTCCGATTTTTGTTCAGGAAACGATGAAACGTGGATTGATTCTACGAACGGTTACGTATGATCAAGATACAGTTGTTTTTTCTCCACCTCTCATTCTATCAAAAGTAGAGCTAGATGAAATGTTACGTATTTTAGACGAGACATTTGAACATATACGTAAAACAATTGTTGAAAAAAATTGATGGTAGGTGTAAACAATTATTATTTGAAGGAGGAGTTTTATGACAACGATTGTCAGAGAAATACGTGAACAATTTAATCCAGCGAAACCATCTCAATGTATTGGCCAAGTGGAGCTTTTGACAATAGATGAAACGAAAGAAGTTATCGGTGCAGCTCAGGAAGCATTTGAAGGATGGAAAAATACATCTGCTGTTGCACGTGGAGAAATTTTACGCGTAACAGCAGATTTACTTGAGAAAAATATGGATAAAGTTGCTGAAATAGCTTCGAGTGAAATGGGTAAAACGAAAAATGAAATGCTTGGTGAAGTTAAACGTGGTGCTTCCATTTTGCGTTATTTTGCTCAAGAAGGAATGCGTGCAACAGGTGAAGTGTTACCTTCCGCAAATGAAGCTAAATTATTATACACAATGCGTGTACCACTTGGCGTCGTCGCTGCTATAACTCCTTGGAATTTCCCTGTCGCTATTCCACTTTGGAAAATAGCACCTGCATTGGTGTACGGCAACACAGTTGTTTGGAAACCTTCTATTGAAAGCGCTTTAACTGGTGAATTAATTGGAGAATTATTTCAACAAGCAGGTTTGCCAAAAAACGTGTTAAATGTTGTGCAAGGTCGCGGTTCAAAGGTGGGGCAAGTATTATTGGAGGCACCTGAAGTAAAGGCGATTACATTTACAGGTTCGAATAGTGTGGGGCAAAGTATTTTAGATACTGCTGGATCTACTCATAAAAAAATTCAGCTCGAGCTTGGGGGCAAAAATGCAGCGATCATTTTAGCTGATGCTAATATAAATCAAGCTGCAAAATTAACAATTGAAGGTGCGATGAAGCAAACGGGACAGCGTTGTACAGCAACTAGTCGAGTGTACATCGAGGAAACAGTTTATGAAAAGGTATTAGAGCAATTAATCGAAGAAGCTAAAAAAATTGAAGTTGGTGTCACGATGGGGCCTGTGTCATCCAAAGGGCAGTACGATTCTATTTTATCCGCCATCGAAAAAGCAAAAAATGAGGGTGCGGAGCTTGTATTTGGCGGAGGCCTTACAAAAGGTGTGTCAGAAGGATACTATATTGATCCAACCATCTTTACGAATGTAACCCACGAGATGTCGATTGCTCATGAAGAGATTTTTGGACCAGTTTTAGCTGTCATCAAAGTAAAGGATTATGAAGAAGCGATTCGATTATCGAATGATTCTAATTTTGGATTGAGTGCTTCTATTTATACAAATAACATTCCAAAAGCATTTGATTTTATTAATCGTAGTGAAGTTGGACTTGTACAGGTTAACGATGAAACGGGTGGAGCTGAGCCTCAAGCACCGTTTGGCGGAATGAAAAACTCAAGTACGGGTGCCCGTGAGCAGGGGCAAGCAGCGAAAGAGTTCTTTACAACGTTTAAAACTATTACGATTGGTACAAAAAGCGAGTAAAAAGTTTAACATGAAAGAAATTTAGGATGGAAGATAAAAAATATACGTCACATATGCCTCAGTGTAATGACCCAGATTTTTTCAAATTGTCCGCAATTACTTAAAAAAATCTGGGGCATCCGCTTGAGGCATTAACTTCATACACAAAAATAAGTTTTTAGTGAAAGCAAAGTAACAAATTACGCTGAGGCGTATAGCTTTTTTGAAATTTATTAAACGAAAGAAGGTAGAGCTATGACACAAAGTCGTTTAGCAATTGATGTCGGTGGAACGTTTACTGATGTATTTGTTTTTAATGAAGAGACGGGAGAAGTATTTGTCACAAAAACGTCGTCTACACCTTCAAACCCAGAACAAGGAATTTTAAATGGAGTAGAAAAAGCAAATTTAAATGGGAAGGATATTAAAATTTTTTCTCATGGCACAACGGTTGGAACGAATGCGTTAATTGAGCGAAAGCTACCGAAAACAGCTCTTATTACTACCATGGGTTTTAGAGATGTTACAGAAATTCGTCGGGGGACGAAGGAAGATATTTGGGATACTTACAAGGATACTGCCAGGCCCTATATTCAGCGACGAGATCGATTTGAAGTGACAGAACGAATAGATTATGAAGGAAATATTCATCAAGCTATTGATGAAGAGGAAGTTCGTTTATTAGCAAAAAAATTAAAACGTCGAGGAACAGAATCCATTGCAGTGTGCTTCATCAACGCTTATGTGAACGGGGACAATGAGGCGAAAGTCAAAAAAATTTTAAAAGAGGAATTACCGGATGTGTACGTTTGTATCTCAAGTGAGGTGCTTCCGGAAATTTTTGAGCATGAGCGTATGAGTACAACGATTATCAATGCCGTTCTTGGGCCAATTATGAGTAATTACATTAGTAAGTTAAGCAATGAAATGCAGAAAAAGGGCTATGAAGAAGAAATATTAGTTTTACATTCTGGTGGCGGTGTCATGACTTCAAGTACAGTTCCTCGTTATGCTGCTAGATTGGCAAGTTCCGGGATAGCTGCTGGCGCAATTGCAAGTAAGCATATTGCAAAGCTGTGCGGATTTGACAATGCAATTGGCTTAGATATGGGTGGTACAAGTACTGATATTTCACTTATGTATAAGGGGGATATACGGATCACAAAGGATTGGTCTATAGAATATGGCTATCCAATTGGTTTCCCGAGCATTGAAATATTAACAATAGGAGCCGGTGGAGGTAGCCTCGCCTGGAAAGATGAAGGCGGTTCTTTACGTAATGGGCCACAAAGTGCAGGGGCAGTACCAGGTCCAGCATGCTATGGCCGAGGAGGTGCTGAACCAACTAACTCAGATGCAAATTTAGTATTAGGGCGTCTAGGTGTGGATTTGTTGGATGGGACGATGCAGTTAAATAAAGAGGCAGCAAGAGATGCTGTGAAAAAAATCGCAAATGCATTCAATCAATCTGTTGAGGAAGCGGCAAGTGCCATAATTGAGGTTGCCAATGCCAATATGAGTGATGCAGTTCGCTTAATTTCAGTACGGAGAGGCTATGATCCCCGCGATTTTGCGCTTGTAGCTTTTGGTGGTGCAGGACCATTACACGGTGCATATTTGGCAAAAGATTTAAACATCCCAAAAGTCATTATTCCTACTCATCCGGGTGTGGCAGCAGCAATGGGGTGCCTACTTGTAGATGTACGCCATGATATTTCTAAAACGTACGTGAAAAAACTGGATGAAGTGAATGCAGAGGAACTGACAAATCAATTTAGTGAATTGCGAGATGAGGCAAAAGCGTTATTAGAAGAGGAAGGGATAGCAGAAGATACATCGTCATTAACGAATTATATAGATCTTCGTTATAAGGGACAGTGGCGATCTCTAGCTGTTCTCGTATCCGATCAAATAACTTCCTTAGATGCTATTCTTGAAGCATTCCATCAAGAACATGAACGAGAATTTGCATTTTCCGATAAGGACCAAACAGTAGAAATATTTGGCTTACGTGTAACGGCGATAGGTACAGTGCCAAAGCCTAATTTCCCGGAGTATGCTCCTGAAGGATCGCTTGAAGACGCTTTCAAAGAAACACGTCCTGTTTATTTTGAAGGTAAATATGTTGAAACAAATGTCTATAATCGCGATAAAATTCCTGTTTATACGCAATTTGTTGGTCCAGCTATTATCGATCAGCTAGATACGACGACTGTTATTCCGCCAGGATTTACAGCGGAAGTAGATGCCTATAAAAATATCATTATTACGGTGAACTAAAACGCGATAAGGAGGAATTGACTTTGAGTACAACGAAATTGGCGACAAATCAAAAGGTCACACATCTAGACCCAGTAACATTTGAAGTGTTAAAAAACGGTTTTGTGAATTTAGTCGATCAAATGGCTGAACAAATGCTGCGGACATGCTACTCGTTTGTTATTTATAATCGAGACTTCAGCTGTGCATTATGCGATGCACAGGGGAATACCGTGATGCAAGGAACGCAAGATATTTCCGTACATGTAGGGACATTGCATTTAACGGCAAAAGCTGTCTTAGAGGATTTCGCTGATGATATCCATCCAGGTGATGTATTTTTAGTAAATGATCCTTATCGTGGGGGAACGCATTTCAGTGATGTACGTGTGATTTTACCAGTGTTCCATGATGATAAACTAATTGCACTCATGCAAACAAATGGACATTGGGCAGATGTCGGCGGTTCTAATCCAGGTTCCTTTGATATTACAGCTAAGGAACATTACGGGGAAGGTCTACGTATCCCCCCTGTCCGCATTTATAGTAAAGGTCAATATTTATCCGATGTAGTGAAGATTATTGTTATGAATATGCGTATTCCGGAAGAACGTATTGGAGATTTACGGTCTCAAGTGGAAGCGGCGAAAGTTGGAGAGAAACAACTCAAGGAAATGATAGAAAAGTACGGTATTCAGACAGTGCTAGTAGCTTTTGAAGAAGTCCAAAATTATGTTGAACGATTAATGAGGGCAAAAATTAAAGCTTTACCAAAAGGTCAATGGGAAACGGTGGACTATATCGATATGGACCCACAAGCAGGAGATGGCCTCATCCCAATTCGTGTGAAAATGACGATTACGGAGGATGAAATTGCTTATGATTTAAGTGATTCACATCCTTATATTAGTTGTTTTTTAAATGCAGGGTTTGGCTCAGCACTTTCTGGTACTTATGCAGGAACCAAAACATTTTTCCCAGAGATTCCGCTGAACTCAGGGTTTTATCGTGTTGTTAAAATCTATCTTCCCGAAAACTCTGTCGTCAATGCACCTAGCCCAGTAGCTGTCTCTGGCTATTGTTCAGGGGCGTTTGAAAAAATTATGAATGCTTGCTTCGAATTATGGTCAAATATTATGCCTGAACGCGCTATCGCATGTTCATTTAATTTAGAGTATTTATTAATAGGTGGGTACGATCAGCGGAGAGATAGTAGTGAATATTTTATGTGGTATGACTGGATGGCGGGTGGCCATGGTGGACGTATTGACCGTGATGGTGCGAATACTACCTCACCAGTGTTTGGGGTAGGCTTGAGTGTTCAACCATGCGAAGGGCAAGAGCGTTTGTCACCGGTTGTTACAACGAAGCATGAAATCATTATAGATTCTGCTGGTCCAGGTAAATACCGTGGCGGTTGTGGTGTAGAAAAGGGAGGTATTTTAACGGATGTAAACCAAACAGTGATGTCCTATTGCTGTGATCGTTCTCGCTCCATTACATGGGGGATTATGGGCGGCTTACCTTCTATCGCACAGGGAGCCATTTTAAATCCAAACAAAGAGGGCGAAGAATTTTTAGGTACGATCTTCTCCAATATTGAATTGAAGAAAGGCGATACCTTTACACGTCCTTCAGCTGGAGGAGGGGGGGTAGGCGATCCGTTAGCGCGAGATGTCAAAGCTGTATTAGAGGACGTTATTGATGAATATGTTTCGCTTGAACGTGCGAAGCTTGATTATGGCGTAGTCATCCATGAAATTGACCGCGATATGGACGCTTACGAAATTGATATGGCTGCTACATTAAAAGAACGCGATTATATTCGCAAAAATCGCCATAGATGGCTGGAGACAGATCCGATAGAAGTTGAGCAAATGTACAACAAAGGTGAAATTAACCAAATGGATGTTGTTCGAAGATATGGTGTCATTATGGATTACCAAACAAATAAAGCATTGCCAATCTCAACCGAGCAATATCGGGAAGCGATGAAGAAACGTTCTTTGGCATATTGGTGACAGATAGCTATAAAAACTATCAAAGAAGACTTATATAAAGCCTTCTTTGATAGTTTTTTCATGTTATATGGCTACCAAATATCTCGACAACTCCCTTGCTTAGTTTGTGTTTGTTGATAGCCGCAGTAACGAAAGACAAAATACAATATTAAAGAACTTCTATTAACATCATGGGTTTGAATAAGGATAAAGAACTGAAACTTTTAAAAAAACTATCGTATAATTAATAAAGGGGGATATTTTGGGATTAAAACATTTTTTTGTAATTATATTAATGTTCTCTATATTTTTGATAACGGGTTGTTCAAATAACATAGATAAAGGAACTGAAGATATAGATAATGAATTTCCTCCATCTTATACTGGAATAATTATTATTAATGGTACGGAATATCAGATGGAAAAAGGCGGTTATAAATGGGAAAGAAAAAAAGGTTTAGGTACTGAAGTTGTGCAAACAGACCACGCATCTCCGAACCAAATGGCAGAGCATATGGAATCAATTAGCACAATTCCAAATCAAAAGGTTTATATTAAGATTGAGGGAAACCCAGATATTAAAGTTTATTTATGGAATGAAAAAGGACTAGAAAAAGAAATCGAACAAAAGGCAAATCAAATAATCGTTCCTTCAAGTAAAGGTAAGTATATCTATGAAGTATTAGCAGAATGGACTAACGGAACAATTTCCTATACATTTGTTGTAGAAGTTCAAATAGTCACAAAAGATTAGTCATAAAAAGAGGGAAACCTTATTAATTTGGTTTCCCTTGTTTTTTATTTAATTATCAACATTAATATTTAACAGGACATAAATAAAAGAAAATACACAACTCTTTTATATGAATAAGAGAGTTGTGCATCGAGCTTAAAAGCTATTTCACACTAGGCAACAATTTATTCAACAATATGGCTACAATAGCAGCAGTTGCTATTGGAGAGCCAAATAAATATTGAACGGTTGTTGGTAATGAATATAAGAAATCTTTAGGAAGTAGTGTTAGGGCTAATGTTAAAATCACCGGTACTGCGATTACATACATTTCCTTTTCACCAATGTTTTCATTTTTCATTACTTGTAAACCACTGATTGCAATAATGCCACAAACGATAACGAATACACCACCGATAACTGCTGAAGGAATAGCAGAAATAAGAGCAGCTAATTTACCGGAGAAGCCGAATAAGATGAACCAAAAACCTGCAGCAATAAAAACACGGCGACTTGCGATACCTGTAATCGATATGACACCTGCATTTGTTGAATAGCCAGTAACAGGAGTTGACCCTAGTAAAGAGGCAACGAAACAGCCAATGCCTTCACCGATAACCCCACGATTAATTTGTTTATCTGTTAATGGTTTATCGATGACATTACTCACTGCAAACCACGTACCTGTAGTTTCTGCCATTAAGACGATATAAATAATAACCATTGTAATGATGGCGGAAAAATTGAACGTGAAGCCAAAATCCGCAAATGGAATTTGAGGCATACTAAACCATTTTGCTTGTGATACGGTTGATAAATCTAGTACACCCATAATATTCGCGGCAATACTACCTGCGATTAAAGCGATGATTACTGAAGTGATACGAAATACGCGACCTTTTTTATGAAAAACTGCACCTAGCATAACGCATATAATAAGAACGGTAGCAGAAATAAGAGCTAAATAGATGTTTTGGTTAATAGATGCACCTGCTGCGTTAAAAATGTTATTACTTAAACCTACTGGCATTAAAGAAAGACCGACAACAAAGATAATTGTCCCTCCGACAAGTGGAGGAATAAAAGTTTTCACGATTTTATTGAATATACCTGTATAACCTAAAATAATAACCAAGATGGCGCCGATTAAACTTGCTCCTAGCACAGTGCTCCAACCAAGATCTCCACCCCCACTTGCTGCATAAATACCTACAATGGCACCAAGAGGAACATATGAAGGACCTTGGGCTATCGGTAGCTTCATGCAAAAATGGGTTTGGATAATCGTTGCAATCCCTGCCGCAATAAATGTCGATTGAATCAATGCGCTTGATTGACCTGATTGTAAACCGATTAACATGGCGATTAAAAAGGGCACTACGTAAACGTCCATTGCCATAACGTGCTGTAAACCAAGTAGGACTGATTGGCCGAATGATACCTTTTCATCTGGTAAAACTGTTAACTGCTGAGTTTTCATTTTATCGTTAGCTAATTTGTTATGTTGCGTTTCCACTAAGATGTACACCTCAAAATTGTAATTTTTTTACGCAAGAGACTATCTATGCTCTAGCGTGAACCTTATTTCCTTGTACCCAAACTTCTCGAATATTTTCTGGGCGCACAAGATACATAATTTTTTGGAAGATATCCTGTAAATCTTCCTTGTAATCAAATATAGGAAGTTTTGCAGATGGTATGTTTGTATCGATGATTTGTACATCCCACGTATAGTTTTCCTGTAAACGGCCAATAGGAAGGCTTAAGCTTTCTCCGCCACCAGCTGTCGCTAAATAAAATGCTTCTGTAATCGTAATACGTGAATTTGGGACACCGCGTTTTTCAGCAGGAAGAGATGGATCGACACCGTCTTCTAGCATTCTAGATGACATAACTGCTTGTCTAGCATTATCGAATAGGCTAGGGGAGAAACCGCCTGAAATATCGGACCCTAATCCGATATCAACGCCTTTTGCTTGAAAGCGGGCAACTGGAATGACACTATTTGCAAAATAAGCATTGGAAATTGGACAATGACCGATTGCAGTACCTGTTTCAGCAAATAATTGTGCATCGTCATCATTTAAGAAATTACAATGTGCCATCACTGATTTGTCACTTAATAGGCCAAAATCATGTAAGGCAAAGGCATCATTTTTCTTAAATCGTTCCTTTACGTAGCCGTGCTCCCAATCACTTTCACTACAATGAGATTGGATATGTGTATCGTATTTAGCAGCTAATTCTCCTAGACCTTTTAATGCATCGTCTGTACAGCTTGGAATAAAGCGAGGTGTTACAACTGGATAAACACCTTGTTTTGTTGATTTTGCTAATTCCTTCACAGCTAAAATAAATTCTTCAGTATCTTTTAATGCAGTTTGCGTATTTGCATCACGATAATAGTCTGGATTTTGTTCAGGATCATCCATCACAACTTTCCCAACTAGACCTCGTTGCCCTTTTTCAGCGCAAATTTTCGCTAATAGCAGGCTCGCTTCTTTATGGACAGTTGCAAAATAGAGTGATGTAGTAGTTCCATTTGCAAGAAGAGTACTTACTAAATCTTCATAGATCTTTTGTGCAAACTCTAAATCGGAGAATTTCGATTCGATAGGGAATGTGTATGTATTTAGCCAGTCATAAAGTGGAATATCTAATGCAGTTCCAGCTTGTGCCCATTGTGGTGCATGTACATGTAAATCGACAAAGCCTGGAAAGAAATATTGACCGTCAGCTAATTGATGGAAATTTTCTTGATGCTGATATGTAGTTAATAGATTTTGATAATCTGGATGCTCAGGAGCTACTGTTTTTTCAATCATTCCATTAGCATTAATGAAGAATAAATAATCCTTTAATATTTGTACTTTTGTAGGAGACTTACTTGAAAAAGCTGTCCCTTTAAAAATTGACGTATAATCAGTCATAAAAACCACCTTAATGTTCGTTTATTGATGAATGCATGGATTATTATAGGGCATTATAAGTGATTAGTCTACATAAAAACGAATATTAATAGGGGCGATACGGACTTTTGAATAGATTCCGCTATTTTTTACAGCTTTTACAAGCATTGTGATGAATCAATGCCGAAAATTAGGATGATGTTTTTAAACGTGTGTCATGTAGTTGATTTCCGTTCCGGCTGGGCGACTTTAACTGATTATAGCGTAGGGCTACTCGACTCCTGCGGGAAAAGTGAGACAGGCGTGACCCTGCACGGAGCGTATGTTTTCTGTGCGAAAGCGAAGTGCTAAAGTAGCGACAGCAAATGTTTTAATGTGCGAAAGCGAAGCGACAGCAACAACAATATTTTATATGTGCGAAAGCGAAGCGACAGCAACAAATGTTTTATATGTGCGAAAGCGAAGCGACAGCAACAACAATGTTTTATATGTGCGAAAACGGAGTGTCAGCGGCAACACCAGCGGAGGAAACGGCTCGACACTCTCCCGCAGGAAAGCGAGTAGCCAGTAGTGGAAGGCAGAGCCTTTTAATAAATCGGGGAGGATAAAGATGGTTAATCAACACGCTGGTATATTATTTAGAAGAGCTTGTATATTATTTTATATTTTCTTTCATAGCGACAGACTCATAGAAACGGTTCTTGTATTAAAACCCATTTTTTCGTACAGTTTAATAGCATTATTCTCGGAAAAAGCACTAAGACGAACTTCAGAGTATCCTTGTTGTCTTAGTTGGTCAATGGCTGTTGTCATTAATCGTTTAGAAATTCCTTTTCCTCTGTATTCTACTAAAACAAATAGTTCATAAATAAATCCGTTTATCTTATCGGTAAACTGATCTTTACTTGTTCCTAAAAGAACCCAGCCCATTAATTTATCTTCTTCTGTAGCTATTAAGTAATAGCATCCCTTTTCCAGTAGTGGTTTAACAAGTTGTTCGACTTTTTCATTAGTAGGTTTTACTTCACTCAATGTACCTTCAAATACAGCTTGAGGAGAAAGCTCCAAAACCTTTTTGAGTTCCGAATCGTTAGGTTTTCTAATATCCATAAATATAATCAATTCCTTTCATTATCTTTTCAGTTTATCACAAAATTCCGTTAATTATTTTAGCGTCTTTCATTTGAGACCCGGCATCGAGCACCGCGAGTGAAGCGGCTCATCGGATGCCCTAAAAAAGTCCCCCAGTCGGAACAAAAATCAACCACACGTTATGAGTCATTGAGAGAGGGCTAGTTACAAATTTTGTGAATAAAAAAGACTACACTTCAATTCGCTGCTGTACAAATTTTGTGTAGTTTAAGCTTTTTAAAAATGACTGTTATGAAATTGAGTTATTGATGATGTTAATAAAGGCATTAAAGGTCGAAGAGGTATTTTGTTCATTTTTTCGTGTACAAAGAAAAATAGGGCGCTGAATGTCGATGTCTTTTATAAAAACGCGGGCTACTTGCTGCCGTTGAATAAAGCTGGAAGCCGCTATGGATGGAGCTAGCATCGTACCATACCCAGCTGCAATGGCGTGAATGGACTCATTGATACCATCCAGTTGCAGCCCTACTCTTGGCGGTGGGATTTTATGAACCTTACATAAGGCGTTTAAATATTCTTTTGTAGAGCTACCATCTTCTCGTGAAACAAATGGCTCTTGCATTAATTCCGCTAAAGTCACTTTTTGATCTGCCAGTGGATGTCCATATGGGACGATAAACCAATAATCGAGATTCATGAGGAATTGATAATTAATATCTGGATGATGACCGTCCTCTTTTACGATAAAAGCAATATCAGCCTTATAGTGAAGTAATTCTTCAATAACTTGCTGGGAATTAGCTGATTTTATGTGGATATTAGTTGTCGGATAGGCATGCTTATACTTTGCGAGCCATTTTGGTAATAAAAAATGGGATGGAACATGGGTAGAAGCGATTTGTAAATCTTCATTACCAGTGTTTTTTAATTGCTCTAATTTGTGTTCAATATCCAATTCTAAATCAAATAATCGCTGAGCCTGTTTAAATAAAAATTCCCCATTTTGTGTTAAAGTAATTCCTCGGCCTTTCGATTCTAAAAGAGTTAAGCCAAGTTCCTTTTCTAAATTTCTTATTTGGATGGTAACGGCAGGTTGGCTAATCATTAGAGCTTGCGCTGCCTTAGAAACACTGTTGAGTTCAGCTACCTTTGTGAATAATCTAAGAGCATGTAAATTCATTATGTATCCACCTTTTATAAAAAATTTTTATCCTTTTATATAAATTATATATTAGATTTATTAATTTTCACTCTGTATCCTTTTAATTACAAAAAGTTTTTTGGGGGTGGGGATGAGATGAATCGACAGCATGTTGGAATTTTATTTGGAGGGGTGCTATTACTTGTAGTAGCAATGGGAATTAGTAGATTTGCATTCACGCCAATTTTGCCATTTATGCGTAATGATGTCGGGTTTTCGTTTGAAGTTGCAGGATTTTTGGCATCAAGTAATTATATCGGCTATTTTATTGGCGCGTTGTGGGCAGGATTTATCAATCGCCAAAAAAAGAACTTTTTATTGCTAAGTGTTGTTTTGAATGTCCTTTCTATTGTTCTTATGGGAATCATTGAAATATACAGTGTTTGGCTTGCGCTTCGTCTGATTGCAGGCATCACAGGGGGACTTATTTTTGTATTAACATCGAGCATTATTATGGATTACTTAGCAAAGCATTCACTTACACGATGGTCAGGCTATTTATTTGGTGGTATTGGATTAGGAATTGCTATTTCAGGTTTATTTGTACCAGCTATTGAAGCGCGTTTTGCATGGCAAGGTACATGGGTCGGCTTAGGGATTTTATCTGCTGTGTTTTTAGTGATGACATTTATACTTTGGAGAGATTTGGATGTACAGGATAGTGTGAAAACCGCTAAATCCTCTGATGCAAAAATGACAACGGGCTTTATGCCATGGCTGATTGTCGCATATGGCTTAGAGGGGTTAGGCTATATTATCACAGGTACTTTTTTAGTAGATATCATTCATAATATTCCTTCACTCCAAGAGTACTCATCGTATAGCTGGGTCATTGTTGGAGTAGCGGCCATACCGTCAGCACCTGTTTGGACTGTGCTATTAGAAAAGTTTTCAGCAATTAAGATTTTGTTTGTGGCATACATATTACAAGTGATAGGTATCTTGTTACCGGTATTTTCACAAACAGCATGGAGCGTTTTATTATCGTCATTTTTATTCGGCTTAACATTTGTAGGAATTGTAACGTTAACGACCTCCTATGCGCGCCAGTTATTCCCGACACAAAGCGGTCCGGTAGTATCTTTGTTAACAACTTTTTATGCATTTGGACAAATTATCGGTCCAATCATCGCTGGTCAGCTTGTGGCGTTTTATAATAGCTATAAGGCAGCGCTTGTATTTGCAGGAGTCATCGTATTTTTTGCATTAATTGTTATGTTATGTGGAAGATGGGTAACTGTTAAACGACAGGCAACTTTAGACAATGCATTGCCGATCAAAACTCAATCCAGTCCTTGAATTAGAAAAGCCAGAAATCCGATTGGGGATTTCTGGCTTGTGTTTTTTTAAAAGATGGCATGCCTCTATCTACATGGTATAAAAAAATGAAATATAAGTCTATAACTTTTTTTGTGTATATGAAAAAATGGTAATGTGCACAAGGGACGTAACGTTACGATTCTATACAGAGATGAGGGAATTGTATGGCAAGAACAGTACCGACAGAAGAGGCGATTAAACGCTGGAATCTACATGCAGAAAGGTTTACAGCAAACTACGATGAACATGGTGATATACACCGTGAAGTATTATTAAATCCGGCCATTTTTTTATTATTGGAAGAGGTGGAAGGGAAAAGGCTATTAGATGCAGGATGTGGTGAAGGTTATTTAAGTAGAAAACTTGCTCAACAAGGGGCTATTGTCACAGCTGTTGATTATTCAGAAAAGATGCTAGAAATTGCAAGGGAAAGAACACAGGAGGAAGTCACTATACAATATGAATATGGAAATTGCGAAAAACTAGATTTTTTAGCAGATGAACAGTTTGATTGTATTGTTTCCAATATGGTTCTTCAAGATTTAGAGAATTATAAGGAAGCTTTGAGTGAGATGTATCGGCTGTTAAAACCAAATAGCACTTTGATCTTTTCGATTCTTCATCCTTGCTTTGTTACGCCTAATAGTGGATGGATAAGAAATGAAAGTCTTGACCAACAGTATTGGAAGGTTCAACGATATTTTTATGAAGGTGTATATGATCAAACGCTTCCGCTAGATTCAGATGAAAAAATTGTTTTTTATCACCGAACATTAACGAGCTATATGAAAGCAATTTTTCAAGCAGGATTTACGATAGAAGACGTTATCGAACCGATGCCTTCAAAAGAGATGCTTACAAAGTATCCACAATTCGAGGAAGATTTGCATTGTGCAGATTTTATCGTATTTAAATTAAGAAAATAAAGGAGGGGAAACATGTGCGTATAGTTCATGTCAGTGAGGAAAGTGATATTACAGTATTCTATCCACGATTACCTGATCGATTAGATTTAGATCCAGAAAAAGGGCTAGTATGGGCAATCAACGAAACATGTTTACCTAACTTTTTAATCCCTAGAAATTGCCCACGAGTTTGCTATCATATTGGTGCCGATACAACCGAACAGGATAAACGAGCCTATATAGCATCGACATCGTGTTCACACGTTATTGTTATTGAAAGCAAGTGGTTTGAGACGATGAAAAATACGAATCTTTACTTATATGAATTTGATAGTAATGGATTCACACTACAAGACCAAAATGCTGGTTATTATACAAGTGAAACTACACAAATTCCAATTGCTAAAATTGAAGTGGAAAATTTGTTTGAGGAATTGTTTAAGCGTAATGTTGAAGTACGAATAGTTGATAATTTGTGGGATATTCATGATGAAATTCAAAAAACATCATTTAATTGGTCCATGTGTAGAATGCGATTTGCGCAACCAAGAAAATAAAGAGAAACTTTACTAAGTGGTTTTTTTCATCCCCAATTAGTATTAGTTGAACGAATCGGCCATTTACGGGCAGTGAGTCTCCACCTATCTTCCTTGCTTTCGGTACAGATAAATTACTGCCCGTTAATGCAGGATAACAAGTAAAGCCTCGTAAACGTTGATGTTTTCGTTTACGAGGCATTGTTATGTCTATACAGTAAAGGTTTGCTCTAATGGAGTAGTAGTAACGTCAATCAATTTACTCTCTTTATATGTAAATATATATTCATAGTTGTTTGTTTCTTCTAGCATTTTTGGTAAGTAATAATTTAAATTTGCTATTCCTACATTTTGAGGGTGAAAAATCCATGATAGATCTTTCCAATCGAGAATGCCTTCTGCGACTTTAATCGGTGTCGCATATGGATAGGATTCTGGTAATTCAGCAATAAAGGCATACATGCAGCCAAAGTTAGTGATTCCGTCAGTCCACGTTATTTTTCCTTTGTATGTAATATCCTGAAGTGAGATGCCCGTTTCTTCCTTAATTTCTCGTAATGCACCAGCCAGTGGCGTTTCATTTTTCTCAATCTTTCCACCTACACCATTCCAAGCCCCCATCCACTCTGGAAAATCCCTATTTAGCAATAATATTTGGTCACCCTTCTTAAGAAAACAAATTGTAAATTCAACCATGTTTTTTCCTCCTCTTATATAGTAAAGCAAAAAAATTAAGCATCTGACCTTGGTGGATTCCAGCCAGTACGCTGACTCCATTTATCCGCTTTTCTTATTATTTCCCATATGATTTTATCTTTTGATTCAGTATACATTTGTCGATTATTTTCGTATCTTTTAGCAAGAGCATATTTTAATTCCTCATATCGTTTACAGTCATCCGGATGTGTTCTCATATAATCTCTGAATAACAATGCAAGCTGTTCAGCCCAACTACCAGCTTTTCGAACGTGTATATGTATCCTTTTATTACCGGGTGTTTCACGAAAATAGCGTTTAGTAATATCTCGATTGTTTGCTCTATAGACAAAACCTAGATTTTCTAGTTGTATTCTATAGGAATCTAATGTGTCTAAAGAGCTTACAGAAACTTGCACATCAACAATTGGCTTAGCTGCCAAGTTAGGTATAGATGTTGAGCCAATATGATCAATCCTTATGGCAGCATCTCCTAAAGCATTGCGCAGTGAGGAGCCTAAATCTTGAAATTCTTTTATCCATTCATCATTATAGGGCATGATAATAATTTTGTCTGACATTTATTCCCTCCTTAGGTAAAGACGTTGATAGGAATATTGTATCATAGCATAAAATTGTAATAACCTTTGAATATGATTATGTAATAGTGTTAAGATTCTTTCAGGGAATTAATTATATGAAAAGAGGGAAAATATGATTTTAATAAGTTCTTGCTTAGCAGGATTAAAGGTACGCTATAACGGAACAGATAGTTTAGATGAAAGAATTCAAAAGCTTGTGTTAGAAAATAAGGCGGTAACTGTATGCCCTGAACTTATGGGAGGTTTTTCGACGCCTCGTGAGCCTGCTGAAATTGTAGGTGGAGATGGAGAAGACGTTCTTGCTGGAAAAGCGAAAGTGGTTGAAAAATCTGGCCGTGATGTAACGGAGCTTTATTTAAAAGGTGCATATGCAACTTTACAGAAAGCTCTCGAACTAGGTGCAACTAAGGTTATTTTAAAAGAGTATAGTCCATCCTGTGGCAGTGCAATGATTTACAATGGAGATTTCAATGGTACAAAATTAGTTGGCGTAGGTGTAACTACTGCCTTGTTAAGAAGAAATAATATTGCGGTCTTTTCTGAAGAAGATTTTTCGGAGTTATTAATGCAAATTTGATAGGAAAATATGTGTTGGCCTGAGTAAATTATACTGAATAATATTAACTATATTTATAGAATTTAAAAGATGTTGAAAGTATTATTGACTTTTAATTTTATTTTTAAATGCTATAATTGAGGTAAATCATTTGGAGTGATGGGTATGAGTGAAAATGTATTACGTAGAATTCCACTTGAAAAATTTGTAGATCTCAAAGTCGATTACGCATTTAAGCAATTATTTGGAAATAAAAAAAATAAAGACCTAACGATTTTCTTTCTGAATGCAATTTTAAATCGAACAGGTCACCGCGCTATTAAGGAAGTCTCTTTTATGAGTCAAGAATTTAGTGGTGAACATAGAGATGATAAGCAATCGCGGTTAGATATTCTAGTGAAAACTCAGGAGAATATAGCGATAAATATTGAAATTCAATTAAGCAATCAGCATGATATGATCAAGCGGACACTATACTATTGGTCAAAAATTTACACTTCAGAGCTTAAAAAAGGTTTTGGTTATCATAAACTAAGACCAACAATTACTATTAATATTTGTAATTTTAGTTTATTTGAGCAAACTGATGCTTATCATACTACATTTCATCTGAATGAAGATGACAGAAAATTTAGAATTGACGATGTTCTTGAAATCACTTTATAGAAATGAACAAATTTATCTTCATTCAGCAGAAGATTCCCACCTTTGAAGATGGTGAGATGAATGCGGAAATGGGCCTTTTTAGAGGGTATCCAAACACCTGCTGAATGAAGATAAAGCCTCCGGCAGATGTCTCGAATTTTTAAAGGAATGAATTGTGCGGGCACAATTCAAAATTCGGACGCAATTACGCCAAGGCGAAATTGATCAAGCAATGGTTTAATAATAACCTGAACCCATTAGATAATGAACTTGTGAGTTGGTTATCGTTCCTGGGGGTAATTGATGTAAGAAAGAAAAAAATCTATAAAGAAATCTATTTGGCATTAGAGGAACTTGCTATGAACGACAAAAGAATAAAAGATGCTTTAACTATTTGGCAAGAATTAAGTCAATCTCCAGAAGAATATTATGCCTATGAAGCCCGTTTGAAATATATATTAGATGAGGAAGCGAAGTTAGAGGATGCAAAATATTTTGCGGAGAAAGAAGGGGTCGCTAAGGGGATAAAACAAGGAATTGAGCAAGGGATAGAGCAAGGAATAGAGCAAGGAATAGAGCAAGGAATAGAGCAAGGAATAGAGCAAGGATTAGAGCAAGGAATAGAACGAGGAGAGAAAAAGAAGCAGCAAGAAATTGCCTTAAAAATGTTACAAAAAGGCATTGATTTGGAGACCATTGCTGAATTTACAGAATTAACGTTAAGTGAAATAAATAAATTAAAGGAACAGTTTTATTAATTACAGTCCTTAATGAAAAAGACTACTCCGTTACTTAGTAGATCGGGGACGATTTTAATTCAAAAAGCAAAGGGGATGGTGGATGTGAGAAACGAAAGAGTCTATGAAGAAATGTATTTGGAACTAGAAAAAATTGCGAAGGAGGATAAAAATATACGAGATGCTTTAAATATTTGGCAAGAATTGAGTCAATCTCCAGAAGTACGTTTGGCTTATGAAGCCCGAGTAGAACAATTATTAGATGAGGAAGCGAAGCTAGAGGATGCAAAATATTATGGAAGGATAGAAGGATTAGCTAAAGGAATAGAACAAGGAGAAAAAAAGAAGCAACAAGAAATTGCCTTAAAGATGTTACAAAAAGGCATTGATTTGGAAACCATTGCTGAATTTACAGAATTAACGTTAAGTGAAATAAATAAAATAAAAGAACAGCTTGATTAATGACAATCCTGATATGAAAATATCGCCCTCACTACATAAGTAGATTGAGGGCATTTTTTTATTCAATAAGCGAAATTTTGGGTGAGGTTTGGCAAATATTTTTGTTGATCCCAAGCAAGGGCTGGTCGCTACAAGCCACATGCAGGTGCGGTTAATCATCAGTAGGATTTTATACCCTCATCTGTTCCTTTCGTGCAATTTTATGCTCGTTTAATATTTAACGGTTAACTTTAAAAAATCCAATTAAAGAGGTTTACCACCCCAATTAACTTATTGAAATTCTAGAAAATTTGGTTCCTCAGGATAGTATAGATCCTTGCGTAAGCAAACATCTCGATGTGAGAGTGTTTCGCCTTTAAATCGAATCCAAATTTCATCATCTGCCATGACACCATGTGTTTTCCGCACGATGCCCCAGCGATTATAGGTTTGCATATCTAGTGAAGCCAGTAATTCTTTTGCGTTGACCCGAGTAGGGGGGAAAGTTCGCCATTTTAGCCAACGTTCCAGTTCTTCTAAGGTTATATGCCCCTCCATCGTCGGTGAAAATTGCTTGTTAAAATCTTCAATATAGTTAATGACATATGGTGTGCCACCGTCAGTCGGCTTTAACTCAACATGTGCAATAATGTCATCCATCCACATCACGTCAAAAGTCATGTAATCAATCAATAGCTTCACTTCCTTCTATGAATAAATGTTTCAAAGCTCAATTCTTCAGAGGTGGGAGGAATGAAGTGCTTTTTTCTTTACAGAACATACGTTTTCGTTGTATATTGTGAATAATCAAAAAATAAAGGGGTGACGGGTAATGACAAAATCGAAAAAAGATTGTTTTATTATAGAACTCAAGTTACTTATAGATACATGGCAAACCGATATCCTATTAAAACGTTTTGAAATTGCCCGTACACTCTATAATACGACTTTGTCTTATGCAGTAAAACAATATACTTTCATGCAGGAATCAAAACACTATCGAAAACAATTACGTTGCTACCAAAAAGCGAAAAAATCTAATGATACAAAAGAATTGAAGCAGACCGCAAAAGAATTAAATAACATTCGTCAATCTTTTGGATTAAGTGAAAATCAACTGCATGCGTATATTAAAAAGCATCAACATAACTATAAAAAACATATAGATAGCAATACTTCCCAGAAAATCGCCTCTACTGTTTGGAAAGCGGTTCAGGATGTTCTATTTAAAGGGAGCAAAGCACATTTTAAACGTTACGGAATGCTTCATTCTGTAGAAGGGAAATCTAATAAAGCAGGCATTCGATTTAAAGAGAATGTTGTCTATTGGAACGGATTAACCCTTCCTGTTCGTATTCGCAAACAAGATTTATTTGTAGAAGAATCCCTTGCTCTTCATACCATTAATTATTGTCGTCTAGTCAAAAAAGTGATTCGTGGAGTACATACTTTTTACGTACAACTCGTGATGGATGGGGTTCCTCCTGCAAAGAGAATTCCATCTACAGGAGCCTTTCGGCATGCCTATCAAAAACAAAAACGAGTAGGTATTGACATTGGTCCTTCTACCATTGCAGTTGTTTCAGAAAAAAACGTTTTCATCCAACAACTTGCGCCAGATGTACCTTTATTGGAGAAACAAAAAAGACGTTTATTACGCAAGTTGGATAGAAGTCGTAGAAGTACCAATCCTAACAATTTCAACAAGGATGGTACGATCAAACATGGCGTTAAACTCCGTTGGACATATAGTAAAAACTATCAAAAAACAAAGAAACAAGTAAAAGAATTATATAGAAAGAAAGCTTCCTACATCAAAGAAAAACATGGTGCGTTAGCCAATAAAATCTTGTCTCTTGGCGATGTGGTGTACATCGAAACCATGCATTTTAAAGGATTGGCAAAACGTACAAAAGAAACCAAAACAAATATACAGGGCAAATTCCAATCCAAAAAGCGTTTTGGAAAAAGCATTGGGAATCATGCCCCTGCGATGCTAGTGGGAATTATCCATCAAAAATTAGGTTACACCAAGCAAACGATACAGAAAGTAAATACGATCACCTTTAGAGCCAGTCAGTATAACCATGTGACGGATCGTTATGAAAAGAAAAAACTCCATCAACGTTGGAGTCAAATTGGAAGTCATCTCGTACAAAGAGATTTATATAGTGCGTTTTTATTGATGAATAGTGAACCAAATTTACAACAAACGAATCAAGACTTATGCAATAAAACGTTTACTACCTTTTTAGAGTTACACAATCAACATATAGAAGACTTGAAACAAGTAAAGAAAACATTCCCTCTTAGCATGGGTATCAAACAAATCAAGTGAGGGGTATTCCCCCGTAGGTAGAGCTACCTGCCTTCGTTAAAACTTATTGTCAACACAACATCGGTTGTGTAAATAAGAAAGTCTTATAGAACAGAAGATAAATCAAAGATGTTGTACACAGGACATAGCAATACCATCTGTGGAGAGCTTTGTAACGCTTCTCTTAAGTATATAAGAACCCCGCTACTTTAGCTGTGGGAGTAGTCAGAACCAATCTAGTTTGAAATACTCCTATTATATAGTGTCATCATCATTTAACGCACGAAAAATTGTCTAACCAGTATTGTTTGTCGCTTCTTTAATCAGCGGCTTTTTTTAGAATCAAAAGTGATGATATATAAGAAAAGGTTGGAGGTTGGATTGAATAAATTAATAGACTAGCTTGATTAATGACAATCCTTATATGAAAATGATCGCCCCCACTACTTAGGCAGTTGGGGGCATTTTTTAGTCAACGAGCAAAATTCGCGGTGAGGTTTTGGCGATGATTTTCGTAGATACCCAGCAACCAAGACAGGCTGCTACAACACTTAATAGAGATAATCCGATGGTTATTGACCAATTTATCACAAGGGGTAACTTCAGTAAGCCATATTCTAAAATAATACTTTGTAAAGCTACGGGTATTACTTTAACACCGATAAAAATCCCAAATATAGTTCCTAGCGCTGAAAGAAGCAGAATTCCTGATGTAATGGACCATCTAATAGTATTTGAAGTCATACCAATAGATTTAAAAATTCCGTAAGTTCCGCTTTCTTTTCTTACGTTTATTCTAGAAACACTAAAAATAATGATGAATGTTACAGTGATAAATAAAATTCCGATAATAGATAATGGGATTATTAAAACAGCGACCACTACTTTAAAGACATCATCTAATAATGTTTGTTGTGTGACAGCTTTGACAGAGCTTTTAAAGTTATTGTTTAAATCATCAACGATTTGAGCTGATAATGTCTCATCTACCAAATTGATCATACTTTGTTTTGAAGAAGAATAGGTAGCATTATAAACTTTGATAACATCAGCGGTAATTCTCGCTGAATTAGACATATTTGCTATCGATTGATAGATACCAGTAACAATCAAATGATGCTGCTTGCCTTCGATATAGATTTCCACAAAGTCCCCTAGATTTTTGTGTAAAGCCTTCGCGATATTAATGCCAATGGCTATTTCATTTTTATTTACAGGATTACGGCCAGAGATTGTCTCGTATCCAGCATCATCAAAACTACCCTCAATAGTATTGACATTAATATTTAGCGGTTGATTTGGTTCATTAGGGAGAACCCCTGTAAATTGATCTAGCCAAGCGTGATTTTTAATGCGTTTATCTGAGCGTAAAAATTGTTCAAACTGTTGTTTTGAAAATGTTGCGTCATTAAAAACTGTTACTACAACATGTGATGAATCGTAGCCCCATTCTGGTGAGGTTTGTTTGATAGAAATAAAGCTATTAAGAATAACAGCACTGAACACTAAAATACCAGAAGTAATAGCAGTAAGGACAATAATAAAAATGGAACTTCTCATATTTTTGGTGATGCTTTTAATGCCAATTTGAAGATGAATAGGCAAATTAATTAAATTAGAAAGTCCATTAGAGTTGTTTAAACGCCGATTTAATTTACTGTTAGCAAATTCTGACATACCATATTTAATTGCCTGTACGGGTTCAACATGACGTGCTTTATTTGAATAAATGAACGCAGTAAGGATAACAATGACAAGGATTATTACAGCGATTAACAAAGTGATTTTATAATCTTGAGTAATTGTTAAATGCTTTCCTGCCTTTAAATAAGATAAGGAACTCTCTATAATTACTCTAGAAAGTAAAGTGCTAACGATAAGACCAGGAATAATCGAGAACACTGATAATAAAGCAAATTGTAAAACATAGGTTGCACTAATTTTCCGAGAAGTGAGTCCGAGAGATTTAATGACACCAATTGTTTTATAGTTCGTTAAAATGGCATCTGAAATACTAAAGCCAATAATAAACAATGAAATGAGTAACATTGCAACACCGAATGACACCATGATAAAGCTTATAATTTTATTAATAATTAAATAGAACGAAGCAATTTCCTCATATTCCATTTTTGATTCAAGGTACGGGCCTTGTAAAAACTTTTCAAATTCACTCCAATAGTTTGCACTTTGTTGATAATCATCAAAGCGAAGAGCCATCATATATTGTTCAGACCCTATCATCGTATCAAATTGTTTATTGTAGTCGAATTCGTTCATCCAAATACGAGCATTCGTTGTAAAGGGTCCACCATATGGCAAATCTACAACTATACCAGAAACGCTTAATGTAAAAGCTTTTTCGCCGGTGTTAAATTCAATAGCATCTCCAAGTGAAATATTTGAAGTAGAAGCCATCGATGTGGGAATCCAAATCGTTCCTTCAGTAGGATAGGCCTGATTTTCACCCTCTGAAAATAGTAATCGGTCAATAGCAAAGGGCAATTTTGGTGTATTCATCATGAATAAGTAGAGATTTGACGTTTCTACACCATTCACTGTGAAGCCAGATAAATTTCTATAAGGAATGAGCTGCGAGGCAGTAACTCCTTGTTGCTCTTGCCACCAATTGTTGACAGTGATTGGATTATGAATATCCTTACCCATAGTTAAAATTTGATGAGCCCCATTTGAATCATGATGTGTTTTTTCAAAAATATTGTTTGTATTCATAATGATCGTCACAGAGGTAGCTAATAAAAGGGTAGATAGCATAATTAGGATTGCTAATAGTGCATTTTGGATTTTTCTTTTCTTGATATGTGCAAAGCAAAGTGTAATAATTGCGTACATTTTTTACTCCTTTCCCGCAACATAAGAAAAGATAATATGTTCACGCTCTTGAATACTAGCATCATCGTATTGATCGAAGTTTAAAATACCTCCAATTTTTCCATCCTGAATGATAATAAGCCGATTAGCACGACAGGCTGCTTTTATATCATGTGTAATCATTACTACCGACTGACCCTTTTTGTTCAAATTCGTTAAAATGTCTAAGACAGCTACACCTTGATCGTAATTTAAACTACCCGTTGGTTCATCTGCAAACAGAATCTCTGGGTCATTTACTAAGGCTCTAGCAATAGCAGCTCTTTGTTGCTGTCCACCAGAGGTTTGCGAAGGTAAACGATTCCGTTGCTCCTCAAGTCCCATCTTATTTAAAAGCATCTCCGCTTTTGTTAACACATCTTTTTTAGGATATTTTGCAATGTATCCTGGCAGGGTGATGTTTTCTAGCAATGTCATGTCCGGGACAAGATTACTACTTTGATAGACATATCCAATTTTTTTAGAGCGAAATGTAGCTAACTGCTGTTCGGTAAATGTATCCAATCTTTCTCCATGAAAATAAACTTCACCAGCCGTAATAGAATCAAGACCACTTAAAAGGTAAAGTAGTGTCGATTTACCCGAACCGGAGTTTCCCATAATGACAGTGAAATCTCCTTTATAAATTTCGATATTAATATTTTTTATTGCATGAAATTGCTCACTACCTGTGGAATATGTCTTACAAAGATTTTGGGCAAGAATAAGTACTTCTTTATCCACGAGAAATCCTCCTCCATATAATTTTATTTCTTTTAGTGTAAGGGGTATTTATTATAAGGTCCTTATTAAATTATTAATAAATTCTTACAAAATATTTGTAGATTTGAAAAAATTGTATAATCTTTGAAAAAGTGATTTTTTCCAGCATTAATTGCCCGTAAAAGCCTAAAAATCAGTGGGGATGAAGAAAAAGACCATTGATTAAAGTTTCATTTAATACAACATAGGAAGTTTAATATAAGATAAAAATAAGCTTTGGATCTAAGATGATATCCAAAGCTCTTTCATAAAATTATAATGTTTTCACTTGCTCAATCTTTAAACCGAAAATTTGAGGTGGATCTATCTGGTTCATTTGTAAATATGCAGAGATTTGTCCACGATGATGGATTTCGTGTTCGGGAATTGACATAAGTATTCTCCAAGCACTAACTTCGTGACCATGAAGGGTCAAAACCTTTTTTGACAACACATCGTTGCCGATTTTTAAAAGACCCTTTGTTAATGTAATTTGACATGACTCTAAATAATTTGAAATATCCTCAAGAGAAGCACCCTTACTAGTATCGTGTCCTGCGTAAGTCCACGAGCCATGTTCAAATATACCAAGAAACATTAAACGAGATGATGCGATATGCCTCAATAAATCACCTATAGAAAATTTATCTTCGGAGGGCCTCCAATCTAAAAGTTCATCAGGTATTGCCCTCATATATTGCATCGTTCGTTTATGAACACCATCTAAATATTTTACATATTCCTCTATATCATGAATCATGTCTTCACCCTCCGATTTTTTCTAACTTTTATTACTTATATTCTTAATTTTTTAGAATTATCCTTTAATTTAAGGTGTTTTTGGAGCAAAGAAATAGGACCTTTTTAGGAAAATTAAATAATAGGAAAAGTTAATGTAAATGTTGTACCTTCATGTTGCTTGCTTTTAAACGAAATAGAACCATTGTGAGCTTCCATAATATGCTTACAAATAGATAATCCGAGTCCTGCTCCTTCATTTTTCACAGCAGTCTTACCTGTAGATTGAATACCTCTGAAATAGCGTTCAAAAATAAATGGCATATCCTGAGGAAGCATTCCATTACCATTATCTATTACATTAATGTTTAGTAATTGGTTTTCAATATGGATGGAAACGGTTATTGAATTGCCTTTAGTAGTATGCTTTAGTGCGTTCGTAATAAGGTTTGAAAGTACCTGCTCAAGTCGATGCTCATCTACTTGAATAAGAACATTAGGGATAGACTCTGGCTCAATAAAATGAATGCCGGTCGTTTGGACGTAATGACGAATTGGTTGCAAAATATTTGTAAAAACATCTTTGCTATATTGCTCTGTTAAGGTAACCGGGATATGTCCAAGTTCCTTCAACGTGTGAATAAATAAATCATCAATTAATCTAGACATTTTTTCGGTATTTGTCTGCATAATTTGAATATACGACATAAGCGAATCCATGTCAGGACAAATTCCCTCAGAAATAGCATCTAAATAAGCTTTTATTGTAGTTAGAGGTGTTCTTACTTCATGTGAAATACTCGATATGAGCTTTTTTTGATTTTGCTCTTGTTCATCTCGTTGTATCGTTAGGTTTTTAATTTCCAAGCGCATTTGATCAAATACAGCATACAATTCGCCAATCTCATCTACCCTCGGATATACAGTTTTCTGTTCATAATTACCTTTGACAATTTCTTCAGTACTTTTTTTCAAATGATCTAACGGAAGTAAGAGTACCTTTTTAGCTGTTAGTACAATATACAAGGCAAGACCTATAATTAAAAACCATAATACACCACTTATTAGTAAAAGTATGGTATTAGCAGGGCTAGGCTCCTTTACGAGTAAGAGAACATCTTGGTTAATCGTGAAAATAGCGTTACCTATTTGTTCGTTCGTCTCACTAATGATAGGAAAGGCAATTTTAATTTTCCCTGGTTGTTGTTGAGACATAAATAAATCATAATGTAAATCCTCTTCAAAGTTGATAAATTGTGTTATATCCCCCTCAATGGAATTAAAAATAACTTTTCCATCTAATTGCACAACTGTGATATCTAATTCTTTGCTCTTGCTCATTTCTTGAAGAGAACTGCGCAAATTCGAACTTTGTTCAAGACTTTTAAAGTGTTCTTCTATGTACAATAATAGATCATTTACCTCTAAACGAATTTGATTAATAACGTATTCATTTTGTGGCTTCTCATTCCGATTAGAACTTGTGAAATATAGTATGAGAAAACAAATAAACAACAAAAAAACACAGATTAGGATGGACCATAACCATTTCTTCATCCAATTTTTTAAGTACATTGCGCTCTCCTACGAATGGTTTTGAGTACTAAATTTATAACCAACACCCCAAACAGTTTGAATATAGATAGGACAAGACGGATCGGCCTCAACTTTTTCACGCAGACGTCTAATATAAACTGTTATCGTATTTTCATCACCATATGAGTCATAGCCCCAAACAGCATCAAGCAACTGATTTTTGGAGAAAACCTGATTACGGTTCTTTAAAAGAAAAAATAGTAATTCAAATTCTTTTGCTGATAAAGGTATGTTCTTTTGATCACGGGAAAAAGTATACTCATTTTTATTTATTTCCATATGATCGATTTGAATAATATCTATCTTGCCTGCGTTGTCCTGTAGCCATCTATCTTGTTTACGTAAATGGGCATTTATTCTTGCGACAAGCTCACTTAAAGAGAAGGGTTTCGTCATATAATCGTCTGCACCAAATCCCAAGCCAAGAACTTTATCAGTGTCACTGTTGCGGGCACTTAAAATTAGTATAGCAACATTACTATTTTCACGAATTTGGCGACATAATTCGATACCATCGCAATCAGGGAGAGATAGGTCAAGTATGATGAAGTCAGGGAAGGTTTCTTTCATATAATGGACAGCCTCATAACCAGTTGTAACGATATGAGGCTCAAAATGATTGACGGTTAAGTAATCCTTAAGGATATTTGCAATATCACCTTCATCTTCAATAATTAGCACTCTAGCTTTTTTTAACATAAAATGTCTCTCCTTCTTTAGAAATTTATCTTCTTTTTCGATTCGATAGGAGGAAGAACAACGTCATGACTAAGCCTGCATAGATAAATATCCAAGCAAATCGCCAATAAAAGATGTTCGGTATTGTTTTTATAGAATCTTCAGAACTCATCATTTCCAATGACAGGTGGACAGGTGGAAGCAGCCAAATCAGTCCCTTTATATGAAGAATCGACTCTTTTAAGGTAGCGATAACGACAGAAACAATTAAGATGCTAAGTACACCCCACCAAGTATTTTGCTTGTTTTTGACGAGCTCTCTTGTAAATATTGCTGAAAGTGCAATGGCTAGTACAGATAAACTAAAATGAGAGAGGAATCCTAATAATTGATGTATAAATCTTGGCTCTTCTCCAAAGGCACCAATTAGAGTAGGGTAAATCACTGATACACAGCTCAGACTGAAACCAATCAGTCCACAAATCATAAAAATTCCTAAATTGTACTGTGTTCGACTTTTTGCATGAAGTGTGGTAATTACTTTTTGTTCTTCATCTTCCGCGTGAAATAGTGTGATTGTAAACCATCCCATTAGAAAAAAGAGAATGATGGCTGTAAACGAATAGCTATCTAATATTGGATTTGGGACAAAAGTATAGTTTATAACAAGACATAAAATGAAAATTGAAAAGGGTGGAACATATTTATAGGTTCTTAAATAATTGATAAATTGATAACGTAATAAACTAGTCATGTCGGCGTCTATTCTTCCTCATTAAAAATGGGTATAGAATTGTTCCTCCTTTTCATTTATCGGGATTAATTGTTTAATAGAGGCTTTTTTAAGTAGTAGATCTAATAATACCCGGTCTGTTTCCTCTGCCTTAATAACGGTGATTACCTCATAACAACCATTGTTTAAAAGACTTTGTTGTTGAATTTCAAGAATAGGTAGTATGTTATCCAATAATTCCTCGCTTGAAATCTCAAAAATTAATTTGTTTTTCGATGTATTATCCTTATGTAATGAATCAGTTTGAATGACTTTGTTATGTTGGATAACAAGAACGGTATCAACAAGATGTTGAAGTAATTTTGTTTCATGACATGTTAAAACGATACTTAACCCTTTGTTCTTTAAAATAGAAAGGGTTTCTTCTAAATCGCTTTGTGCTTTAGGATCGAGTCCTGACAATGGTTCATCTAATATTAGCAGATCTGTATCTTCAAGCATTGCCTGCATAATCATAACTTTTTGCTTCATACCTTTGGAAAAATTATCAATCCGAATATTCCGCGCATCCTTTAAATGAAATAATTCCAGTAAGTCATTTATTCTTTGCTGTAGTTGTTTTTTTGCCATACCTCGAATACTGCCCATATGATAAAGATATTCTTCAGGTGTAAACAAAATATGTGAAGGCGTCACTTCTGGCACATATCCAATTTTTAAAGACTGTCGATGTTTCACAATAGAACCACTGTCAGCATCGACTAATTCTGCAATGATCTTTAGAAGGGTACTCTTACCTGATCCATTCTTTCCTACAAGAGCTATAATTTGATTAGCACAAATAGCAAATGTAGCATTCTCTAAAATTTTCTTACCTCTATACTGTTTAGAGATGTTTTGTATTTCCATAATCGTATTCATCTTTACACACCTTTATTTTTAGGGTTTTTATTGTAAGTCATTTTTTACGATGTACAATGACCAAGACCAGTAACTGTAAATTAGTATAGATGAATATTAGTTCTTTTGCTAATAGAATGTTGGGGTAATTTTCTATTTTTGTGTGTTTGTGTCCTACCAGCGTGCCGTGGGGGGATTTCCGTTCCAGGCTACTCGCTTTCCAGTGGGCGAGCGTCGAGCCGCTTCCTCCGCTTCGTTGTTGTTGCTGACGCTTCGCTTTCGCACAGATAAAACATTTGTTGCTGACGCTTCGCTTTCGCACAGATAAAATTTTATGTTGAAGTTTCGTATTATTATACTAAAAAGGTTCTACCCAATTTTGAGCAGAACCCTTTTAGTTATAATGATCGATATTTTTTTAGACTTACAATATTTAATGTAATAAACACAAGAGCGAAGGAAGCGAGAATTGCTAAGTCTGGTAAAATGTCACTAAAGGAATATCCTTTATACATAACCCCATTCAACGCGTCAGCTGCATAATATAGTGGCATGATTCGACCTACATTTTGTAGCCACTCTGCCATATTATCGAGCGGGAAAATACCTGAAAAGAAAATTTGCGGTACAATGACAAGCGGTATAAATTGCATCATTTGAAACTCTGAAGCAGCAAAGCTTGATAAGAGAGCTCCTAAAGATAATGAAACAAGTGCAACGACAATATTGATTAGTAGAACGAGCCAGATGGAGCCAACGTGCACGATATCCAGCACATAAATCCCGAATAGAACAATAATAGTCGTTTGAAGAAAAGCAAACAATCCATAACCGATCATATAGCCGGCAACAATTTCAGAACGTTTAATTGGCGTAGCTAGTAAACGTTCCAATGTGCCTGAAGTTCGTTCTTTTAACAAGGCTATACCTGTGATTAAAAAGACGAAGAAGAAAACAAAGAAGCCTATAAGCATCGGGCTAAAAATATCAAAAATAGCGGTATTTTCATCGCCATATACATATTCAGTCATCAACTTCATCTGTGAAGATTGCTCTGGCTGCAAAACCTGAGAAAGCTTCATCTTTAAAGCCTTGGCGGTAGACGGATCATCATTTAATAATGTGAGCGTCAATTGAGTTTGATTGAAAGCTAACCAGCCATCATATTTTTCTTCTTTTAAACTGGTACTAGTGAAATCGTTGTTTTCGATGACATGGAAATCCGCACCCTCAAGTTTTTCAATTATCTGTGCAGGACCATTTGAAACAACTAAAGTCATTTCATGTTCATCACTATTAAAAACAAAATACATTAACGAAAGCACAAGAAGTGGTGCAAAAAATAATAGGCCAAGTGTACGTTTATCGCGAACCATTTGCTGAATAATTCTAGTAACAATTGCGCCGATTCTCATAGTGCTTCACCTCCAGCTTTTAAAAACACTTCATCAAAATCTTTTGCTTGATAATGAGCTTTCAAATCATGTGGTGTTCCATGTGCAATGATACGACCATTGCGTAGCATAGCCAACTGGTCACAGCGCTCTGCTTCATCCATTGCATGTGTCGTTACTAAAATGGTTTTATGCTCATCGTTTTTTAAACGAATTAACTCCTGCCAGATCTCCTTTTTCAATACGGGATCAATACCAACAGTTGGCTCATCTAAAATCAACAACTTTGGATTTTGGATAAGGGCAATTGCAAGGGATAATCTCCGTTTCATACCTCCAGAATAATTCATCACCTTACTATTTAAATCATCCGTTAAATGAACAAGACTTGCAGCATAATTTACACGTTCCGCACGCTCTTTTTTCGATAATCGATAAAGCTTTGCAAAAAAATGAAGGTTCTCCTCACCGGTTAAATCCAAATACAGTGCATCTGATTGAGCCATATAGCCGATATCCATCAATAATTGCTTATGAGGGACTGTATAATTTAACACTTGAATACTACCATTATCGGGCTTGATCATGCCCATAATCATTTTTATTAACGTTGTTTTCCCGCAGCCAGAAGGACCAAGTAAACCAATAAGCTGCCCCTTTGGAATTTCTATGGAAAGCGGAGCAATTACTTGTTTATGATGAAACTTTTTTTCAATAGAGTTTAACGAAATCGCGTTGTTTCCCATTTATCCATCTCTCCTTTTACTGAACATAGTGTTGATACCTGAAATTTTAAGGCAGTGATTAAGCAATTACAATAAACAGAATAACAAAAAGTGTTCATTGATTATGTTTTCGAGTTAAGTGTAAACATCTTGCCTAACTTAAACAGAAATGGAATAAGCGCTAACAAACTTAGACCTACTATAATCGTTGAAAATAATAGCTCTGTCCATCCAATTAAATGTGCCTCAAACATCCTTTGAATAATGAAGCAGTTAATTGGAATATTAAGTAGCAATCCTGTTACAAGTCCAGGTGCATATTTTTTCATTATTATTGTTGCTAAAAGATGCGGAAAAACAGCATTGATAATCATCGCGCCTAAAAATCCAACGAAAAGCCATTTCGCAAAATTAGACTGTGGGAAAAATATAAAGAAAAATGCCGATAAATATGCTAAAGCTGTAATCACTAACATTGCGAAATGAAATTCATTTGGTGTCACAGCTTTTTGAAACTTTAAACCTTGCACAATATTGAGGTAGCCAAATTGCTTCTTCAATATTGTGCAAGGTAATTGCTAAACAAAAGAAAACTGCTAAAGCTTCCATTAATTTTTCTCTCCTTTACTGAACACAGTGTTGATACTAGTAAAATTTTAAGTTAGCATGTAGGCAATTACAATGAACAAATTGGTATAAAGTGTCAATAGAACGGAGGTTATATATGTCTATCCATAAAATAATGAATGAATTTTGAAACAAAACAGGCTATAAAAAATGCATTAATTATACAAATAGAGGAGGTAGGCTTTGAACGAGTAACAGTTAAAAATCTAGCTTCTACTGCAAACATCAATCGAGGAACATTTTATTTACATTATAAGGATAAGTTTGAAGTGATGGAGGACTTGCAGCAAGAGCTAATAAGTGAACTAGAAAGCTATGTTAAAAATGTACAACCACTAGAAGCCTTTCAAATGTTAAAAACAGGACAGTTTTATCCACCATTTGTCGAAGTGATTAAATGTTTTAAAGAGCATGCCACAGCCTTTCGAGTTATATTAGGGGAGCAGGGCAGTCCCGGATTTAGCAAGAGGTTGAAGGAAGTCTTTAGTAATCAAATTTTAGATAGACTATCCGTTATTGGAGAGGAATTGCAAGATCCAGAATTCCGACAATATTTACAGGCTTTTTTAGCTTCTGCAATTTTAGGGATTATTCAGGAGTGGCTAGACAGAGGAAATGAGGAATTAAGTGTGGAAGAATTGGCAAAAATTCATTTTCGTTTATTGCGTTTCCTTGGTAATTTAACGTCTATGCAGTCATGAATGTTAACACAGGTTTCGCAGGTATTCCTATATTTCTAGAGATCTAAAAAACTGCTTGCTCAGAGAAAGCAAGCAGTTTTTTAGGTTATAAATACAAATCCCTTTTAACAAAAACACGAATAGCCAGCATATAGCATAGCATGCCAATTAAAAATAATGCACCAAGCATCCAAATGGACGAACTATCTTGAGTCATTAACTTTTCTGGGTCAAACAACGAATAAATCGTGAAGTACTGAAGCTTTTCTAAAGAGCCCCCCATATTGCCAAGTGCCTGAATTAAGTAAAACAGTAAGGGCACACCAGTACTATACGCATAAGAAGTTTTTAAATCCTTGCTACTGCACGAAATAAGAAAACAGTAGCCACTAATAGCAAAGTGTAAGAAAAAAAGACCGATATTTAATGTCAAAAAAGCAGCTATATCCAATTTATTCGGAAAAAGAATCTCAGAAAATATGATTGCAACCAAAGTTGTCATAGAGAGAAGTATAAAGATACTAGCAACTAAAAAAAATGCTTGCGTAAAAACAATTTTAAAACGTGTATTCGGTGTCGCAATCAGGTAGGCCATTGAACCATTTTCGATATAGCCCATAATTAGTTTATTTGCTAACATAATGATAAAAATTAACGGCAGAATGAGCAATAAAAATCCATACAAATAGGTTGATAGAAATTCAATTAACGTATTACCTATATTCGTCATACCGAATGCTGACATCAATTCAGGCATTGTTTCGGTAAGCTTATTAAGGGTATTGCTCATTTCAGGGTTATACATATAAACAATACTAATGATATAGAGCATTAATACAGCGAGTATGATACTAAAAAGCTTAACAGTAGCTAGTACCTCATGTTTTAGCAAAGTAAAGTTCATGATTCTGTACCTCCTCTTTCGTAGTAATGCATAAATATATCTTCGAGAGATTGAGAAATTATATCGATGTCATTAATTTTATAGTCGGCTAATGTATGAAGCAATGTTTGGACATTACCTTGAACTTTTATAATTGCTTGTGTTGGCCCAATTTGTTCAATTTTAAGTTGTTCTCCTAAGAAACGAGATAACTCTTGTTTGCTTTGAAATTCTATTAAAAACTTTTTGGATTTTTGTTTTTTTAAGCCAGCAATTGTTTCAGTAGCAACAATTTTTCCGGCATTAATAATGGCTACACGGTCACAGGTTTTCTCAATTTCTTCAATCATATGAGAGGACATAAATATCGTCGTCCCTTTTTCTTTTTCAGCTAAAATAAATTCAATAAATTTTGTCTGCATAAGAGGGTCTAACCCGCTTGTCGGTTCATCTAAAATAACGATCTCAGGATTATGTATAAACGTACAAACTAAGCCAACTTTTTGCTTCATCCCTTTTGACATTTTCTTTATAAGCCCTGTGGCATTTAATTCAAAGTATTGTATAAGTTCATTAGCTCTTGTTAAATCATGTAACCCTCGCATTTGGGCAATAAATTTAATAAATTGTTGTCCCGTCATTTTATCGATAAACGCTATTTCGCCAGGTAAATAACCGACAAATTTTTGGATTTCTGCCGTAGATTGACGACAATCTAATCCTTTAATGTAACAACGACCTTCTGTTGGCTGTAAAAAGCCCATTAAGTGTCGGATTGTTGTAGATTTACCTGCACCATTGGGACCTAAAAATCCGAATACCTCACCTTTTTCGATTTGTAAGTCTACGTTCTGTACACTATAAAAATCCCCAAACCTTTTAGTTAAATTATTTACTTCAATCATTGTCATACAATTCACCTCTTTGTGTTTTTGTATACTAATTGCTTTAAAAATTGAAAATAATCGTTTGCTTCCTCCATGCATTGTTCTAAGAGTTGGTTAAAGGCTTCACTGTTATCTACATTACTCTTCAATCGTTCTTCATATCGATCACTTATTCCATCCGTAACCCACCGAATGGTATCGATCGCTTTTTTACTATCTATATTTTTATGAAACAAATCGTAATCAATTCCTGCAAACACACTGTTATAGGAACTATTTTGTAAAGTTAAATTATATTGATCGAGCTCACTTCTTACTTCTAAACTTGTTTCAATATACGTCTTTTTAAGGAAATCAAAAAAAGTATGGTACTGCTTAATTAATTCCAATTTTATTTTCATGATTTGTTCATAGCGTTTAAATATGTCAGGTTCTTTTAAATCTAAGCGGCTATTGATTGCATCAATGAAAATTGTTATAACGTATTCATATAAGTATAGATATAAATTTTTTTTACTACCAAAATAGTGATATAAAATACCTTTTGAAATTTTGGCATCCTTAATGATCTTATTTGTTGAAGCGGTATCGTAATTATGGATGGAAAATTCTTTGAGTGCAGAGTTGATAATTTTATGTTGTTTTTCAATCTCTAAATTAAGGAATGTTTGATACAATTTTTTTCTCCTTTCAGTTTATATTTAACATGATTATATACGAGTTGACCAGAGTGGTCAATCGAAGAGATGGATATTTTTTCAAAGGGATTAGGGAATTATCAAGTGAATGTTAGGGTGATGTGCCTTGTCATAACAGATAGGGGAGAGGGAAGGAAAAAATCGCGTTATTCTTCGCAAATAAGGAGAAATACAGAAGGAGGTGAAGAGTCCTGTAGATGAAGCAAACAATTTCGAATACATTGTTTTTCGGTTACAAGCAGGACAACCGAAACCCCTCAGGGAGGATTAAAAGTAATCGTCATTACCTATGACAACGCCTTCGTAACCAACATCATGTTACCCTGAGGAGGCTCATTATTTTCCCATGAAAAACTTCTGACTGGAACCAAATGTCCTCTAGGTCAAATGTTTTTAAGTATTTAAAGAATGGTGATTTGAAGAAAATTAGGTGATTTCTTTAGAACAGAAATTTAATTTCCATAGTAATTATGCAATGCTACTTCTAAACGTGCTTCTAAATGCTTCGAAATAAAACTCAATACAAATTGCTCTTTTTCCATTTCAATTTGAGAAGAGCGGAAAATTTTTGTAAAGAATCCTACCTTGTTTTCCGTAGAAAATTGCTGCAATGCTTCTGTCCGCAATGTCGACACAATTTCATTTTCAATATGACGCTCACGAATTTTTTGGACAATATCCTTAACGCTATCCTCTTGCAGCTCTGAAATTTGCCTTTGTAGATTCTCGTTTTCTTGTTTAAGTTCAGCTGTTTCCTTTTGAACTTTCTCAACTTGAAGGGTAGATTCGGAGGATAACAATTGAAACTTTTGTGCAAGAAAATCTTGATTAAAGGTTACTTGCAATGCTCCATGATCTTCATTTGGAAAGATATTAAAGAGTCCTGTTTGTATCATTTGCTGTAGCACGTTGCCAAGAACATCGACTTTGTTGGTTAAATCATCAGTACCTAAAGTTGTTGCAATTATTTGATGCTTGATGAGCTGACCATTGTCATCAATACCTAGTATGTGTTTTAAACCTTTGACGCGGTATTCATCCTTTAACAGTAATAACATACGAAGTCTTAAAATGGCAGGAAGGTTCAAACGAATATTGGTGTTTGGGCTAATCGAAGCATAATCAAAAATATACTGTTCAAATGGTTTAATGTAATAACGAAGCTTTGCATCAGTTATTTCAAACCAGCCAGCGACATCTGAAGTAGAATAATAATTTGATTCCTCAATATGCGCTAAATAGTCGTCATTATAAAGTATTTCTTCTAGAGGCGGCGAATTTTGTATAACGACAAACAATGGGTCATGTTGCACAATTCTGAGTACCATTTCTTTTGCATCATTTACTTTAAGCATCCTTTCACACCCCACTTTATTTTCCGTAAATGTTCTCTATATAGGTTTCTATTCTGTTAGAAGCAATTGTATGACTATTTTCTAAAGGAAATAATTGTTAGCACCTGTTACCTGAAAATTTTTAAGACTCACAGGAAAAAAATAAGTCGTAATAAGTGAAGATACGTCGATATATGAGTGTTAGAGGGATACTCACAGTAACATCCAATTCTTCTGTATTAGCATTTTGTTGTCTTTCTTGTTGTAATGAAGCAACCTCTTTTATGTTGTTTAGAAGTAATCCTTGATACCTAAGGGATTAGAAATATGAAATTAACTCGGACTAAAAAGTTTTTCATTACTTTTTTGGTCATTTCTCCAATAGATAGGTATAATATCTATAATTACCTTTCAGTCTTTAAATAACTTTAGTGTATTTTGAAGTGTGTATATAAAATAGTACGAAATGACTAATTGTTGCGCAAAAAGTCGAATGAGGGTGATAAAGTATGCAGTATATTATTTATTGTGATGAATCAGTAAAAAACGGAGAATACTACAGTAATTTTTATGGTGGCGCATTAGTAAGATCTATTCATTTGCAAGAAGTAAAAACAATTTTGGAAAATAAAATTTCTGAATTGAATATAAATGGTGAAGTAAAGTGGCAAAAGGTAACCGCTAATTATTTAGAAAAATACAAATCTTTAGTAGATGCGGTCTTTGATCTCGTAAAACAAGATAAAATTAAAATCAGAATTATGTTTACACATAATGCTTTTATTCCAGTAGGTTTAACAAAAGAGCAAAGGGATAATGAATACTTTTTATTGTATTATCAATTTTTTAAACATGCATTTGGATTGAAATATTCGAATACAACAGGAGAACCAATCTCTATTTATCCATTCTTTGATCAATTACCCGATACTAAAGAAAAAAATCAAAAATTTAAAGACTATATTTTTAATTTGCAATATCAAGATTTTTTTAAAGATGCAAATTTATTTATCCATAGTAAAGACGACATAGCAGAGGCGGTATCACATCATCACATTATACTTCAGTGTTTAGATCTTATTTTAGGTTCTATGGAATTTAGGTTAAATGAAAAACACAAAGCAAAACCAAAAGGTCAAAGAAATCGTGGAAAACGAACAATAGCAAAAGAAAAGTTATACAAATATATAAACGCTCACATAAGAGAAATATATCCTCATTTCAACATAGGGGAATCAACTGGAAAGCAAGATGATGTAGAAAATTTGTGGAAACATCCATACAGGCATTGGAAATTTGCTCCTGGTAATAGAGTTGAAAACAAACAATATGTATCAAAGCATAAAAAAATGGGCCCCGCCATTCCTACGTGAGTAGCTCACGTAAAACGTAAGCCTTCGAAATGACCAAGCCCTTATAGTTAATTACATTGTAGACTACTTGGCTAAATTGAGTCAACATATATGTTGCAAATTTGCAAAAAAACTTAGGAGTTTATGGCGTTTTTAATTAATACAACTAAATCGAAGACCAACTATACTTATTGATACGCTTCCTATTAGAGAGACAGATAAAAAATTAAATCTGTTTATCAAGGGGAGGTAAGAATGGCAACTAAAACAAAAACACCAACAAAAAAGAAAGAACTCAAGTACTTAAATCGAGACGAATTCGAACTTGAAGAAATCGCTTTTATATTAACCGAAGCTAAGTCACTCACTTTAAAAATGAGTGACTTTTTAATTTATATAAACTAAAGTTATCAGAATCAATTAAATAATGTAAGTTCTTAAGAAAAATTTAAGAAATCCCCTCTTAATTCTTTAAGAAATGGACGTTATATTTAAATTAACCAAATATTACATGCGATCGGAGAAAAAATAATGCAATTTATAACGTTTATTACTGAATTTATAAAAAACCCAAAAAATATAGGCGCCATTTCACCTAGTTCTAAAAAATTAGCAAAAAAAATGGTTGAAACGATTTGCTTTGAGAAAGCCCAATGTATTGTTGAACTTGGCCCAGGCACAGGCTCTTTTACGAAAGAGTTAATGAAAAGAAAAGAACCGTCAACAAAGCTAATTCTTATTGAATATAATGAGATTTTTTGTGAAAGGCTACGTCAACAATTTGAGCATGAGCCGAGTGTAATCGTTATACATGGATCCGCTGAGAATTTATGCACGTATATGGCAGCATTAAATATCGAAACAATTGACTATATCGTATCTGGTTTACCTTTTACATCTTTGAATCCTGCCGTTTCATCACGAATTTTACATAATGTAAAGGATTGCTTAGAGGACGGAGAATTTATTACATTCCAATATTCACTTGCAAGGAAATCCTTTATTCAACAATTTTTTGAGAACATTTCACATGAAAAAGTGTGGGTTAACCTTCCGCCAGCTTATGTGCTGAGCTGTAAACTAGGAAATAAGAGGGCTAGTTAATGGAGTTACAGGATCTTTTATCATTTATTGAGCAGTATGGTTATTTTGCTTTATTTTTCAGCTTATGGCTAGGAATAGTGGGTATGCCGCTTCCTGATGAGATGATTGTTATGAGTGGTGGATTTCTATCATCGTTAGAAAAAATGAGTGTGTTAAAAGCATTTATATTAACGTATTTAGGTGTAGTGTCAGGACTTTCCTTAGGTTATGTCCTTGGTAAAGTGTTTGGTCATAAAATACTTGATAAATTGGTAAAGAAGAAAAATGCTAAACATTTATTGAAGTCAAAAGAACTAATAAATAGGTTCGGGCATTTTGCTTTAGTCATAAGCTATTTTATACCATTCGTAAGACACGTAATTCCTTACTTAGTTGGTATGAACAACATGTCATTTAAAAAATATGCGCTGTATTCCTACACAACAGGTTTTGTTTGGACATTGATTTACTTTACACTTGGTTTGTTTTTTGGAAATAATATGGAATATATTTCTACTCTTGCTACAAGATATGGTATATATTTTGGGATTTTCGTCGCTATTGTATGGTGCTTTTATTATTTTTATATACGAAAATTAAAAAAGTAGTTAAAATTAGGAACAATAAATATTGGAAATTTGAAATATTGGTGGGATTAGATGAGTAAAGAAACCATTCTTATTGTTGATGATGAAAAAGAGATTAGAAATCTTATTGCCATTTATTTAAAAAATGAAGGCTTTGATGTACTAGAGGCATGCGATGGAGAGGAAGGTCTTAATCTTTTAAAGAAACATAAAGTACATTTAATTGTTCTAGATATTATGATGCCGAATGTAGATGGTATTGAGATGTGTATGAAAGTAAGGGAAGAAGCAGAGATGCCAATTATTATGCTGTCGGCAAAAACGCAGGATATGGATAAAATCGTTGGATTAACTTTAGGGGCGGATGACTATGTAACAAAGCCATTTAACCCTTTAGAGCTAATTGCTCGTATCAAATCTCAGCTTCGTAGATACATCAAAATGAATCGACTTGATACGATGAACGAAAACGAGATAGAAATTGGCGATATACGAATTAATACTGCAACGCATGAAGTAATCGTTAACAATGAAAAAGTTAAGCTTACGCCGAGGGAGTTTTCAGTACTTGAATTACTTGCAAGAAACCAAGGAATGGTCATGAGTGCTGAGCAAATTTATGAAAGGGTTTGGAAGGAAGAAGCTATACAGTCTGAAAATACGGTCATGGTACATATTCGTAAAATTCGAGAAAGAATTGAGACAAATCCAAGAAATCCTCAATATATTAAAACCGTATGGGGAGTAGGGTATAAAATTGAGAAAGATCATTAAGCCATTACTTTTCATAGTAAACAAACTTAAAATGCTCATTGTAACTGCTATAACAGAAGTTCGGCAAAGCATTAGAATTCAATTATTGACGACTTTTATTCTGTGTGCATTTTTAGGTTTACTTGGAGCAAAAGCCGGACTTTCAATTGCTTTGAATATCAACCAAACAGTTAAGATAGATTATAGTCAAGGGATGCAGGAAATAAATGATCAAGCACAACGTGTCGCAGATCTAGCTAGCAATGTTAATAATTTAGAAGCAATACAACAGATGATTGAATCAGAAAATTTTAAACTTGATATGAAACAGAGTGCATTAAAAGTAATCGTGACCGATGAGAACGGGAAGGTTTTATACAAAACAAAGCAAGTAGAAGAGGAACAAATTAATTTACATTATAAGATTCGGAATGTAATGGATTTTGCGATTAACCATCCACTCTATAATTATGAGATACCGGAAATCGAGCAATTGAGGCAAGAATACATTGCATTTTATCCTTTAATTATAGAAGATAAAAACTTATATTTGTTTGTCAGTGGTATTCCAGAGGGGATGGTTATCGCAAGTTCGAAAGAGGGCCTTATCCCATTGTTTAGTGCAATTATTGTATTTACCTTTTCATTCCTCTATATAACGAAACGAAAAATGAAACAAATTGAGGCGTTAGCGGAGGGGGTTATGGAAATCGCTAAAGGGAATTTAAACTATCGCATTAAGAAAAAAGGGCAGGATGAGATTGCTGTATTAACAGACAATGTAAATCATATGGCTGAAGCAATTATGACAAGTATTGAAATGGAGCGAAAAATTGAAAAACAAAAAAATGAATTAATCACCAATGTATCACACGACTTACGGACACCGCTTACCTCGATTATGGGTTATTTACGATTGTTAAGTGAAGAGAGGTATGACACAAAGGAGCAGTATGATGAGTATCTAAAGATTGCTTTTTCAAAATCTGAACAATTAAAAAATCTGATTGATGATTTATTTGAATATACGAAACTAACGAATGAAAGCATTGTTCTTGAGCAACAAAAAGTATGTATCAATGAACTTCTCGTTCAATTAATTGAGGAGTTAATCCCGCAGGCAGAGGAAAATCATCGTTCATTTATAAAAAATTTCTCAGAGGAACGCATCTTTGCTACGGTTGATTCGGAAAAAATTGTCAGGGTTTTTGATAATTTATTAGTAAATGCCATTAAATATAGTACTGGCGATGGTAAGATTTTTGTTTCCCTTGAAAGAAAGGAAAGTAATATTCATATCAGAGTTGCAAATGAAAGTGATGAATTTACATCCGAAGAACTCATGAACCTATTTGAGCGATTTTATAAAAAGGACCAATCTAGAACAAGCGTTGCAGAAGGTTCAGGGCTTGGACTTGCAATTGCTAAGAATATTATTGAACTGCACGGAGGCAAAATAGATGCAAAATATGCAGATAATATGTTGCAGTTTATTATTGTGTTACCGATTACAACTGCTGAATCGTGATGGTGTGATTGGTTAACGTATTGTTAGTAAGTTTCTCTTCGATAGTAGCTAAAATATTTATGTCTTTTATTAGTAGTTGAATTTCGGTCTGTTTGTACTGTCGTTGAAATTCATAAATATATTCGATTATTATTTTTAAGTTTACACTGTTTTTAATTTCAACCTCGACAAAAAACGGTAATGTCATTTGAGGATGTTGTGTACAGCCACCGCGACGAATCCAAATCGCTTCATTGACGTAATAACGAATAGGTAGTTGGCGATTACTTGCGATAAATATATCCATATAATACTCCTTTGTATAAACGTTTTAAATTAAGCCTAAAGGAAATTAGATAAATCGTCAAAAGATAGGCTATATGAAAATATGAGGAAAGCTTGTCAATCAAACGCCTCATTATAGTAAGAAATTTAAAAAGAATCGGCAATCAATTCTGCTATTGTTGCAGAAAATTAATTTGCCTAAAAAGTGGCTGGGACAAAACTGGCCAAAACCTAAAAAGCGCGAGAAAACAATTTAGAAAGTTGATTTCTCACGCTTTTTTGATGTTGAATTTTTAACCTTAAAATATACTTATGTCATAAGCGATGCAAATTATCAATGCAATCAGATAGTGTTTCATGAAGGTAGATGTCGATATTTTTCGAAAGTTGGTTGATAAATTAAAAAAGTTGGTCGATAAATCGAAAAAGTTAGTTGATAAACAATCAAAAGTTCTCGAGACAGTAAATCTCCGGATATATACTGTCATTAACATAGAAAAAGAGAAATCAAACAGCATCGATTTCTCTTTTTTCTGTAATATCAGCTAGTTATGTCCCAGTCTCTTCTTTTTAGAGAGACGGATAAAATTCCCCAAGTAACCGTTAGTGCCTACAAAGTGAAGGATAGAATCTTCAAATCGACGGATAGTCGTATGCATCAATCGTCTCTAAAAAATATTTTAGCGCAGGTGATTGTACTTCGTCATTACGATAAATAAACCAAGTTGGGATTTGAGTCTGCTTTATTGCTAGTATGTGCAGCGGCAGTTTAAAAATAAGACATACTTCCTTTATAGAAACAACTTACTTAACCATATCTAATTCCCTTTCTAAAACGCAATAGCAAGATAGCTACTTAGCAAGAAAATGCAGAAAATAGGGCAAGTCCATCTTAATATATAGGTATTCGATTTTTTTGTTGTACTTCGATGATTGTACAAAATTTATGAAATGTTAGCTATCAGGGCAAGTTTGTTGAAGCATTACTTTTCTAAATAAGCCCATACTACATGGGAATTATAATCTTTGATCTCTGGTAAAAAGAGGGGACATGTTGATGAAGAAAATAATGCTACTTACATTATTGTCACTCGTGGCAGTTAACGTTATTTCGATAGTTGTTCACGCTAACGAGGATCAGAAAAAAGACCTAATGAAAATCGTTAGGAGATTTATACCGGAGAACGCGTCTCTTATTAGTCCTGAAAATCCTTTCTCCACACAGTCAATTCAACTTTACGACTTTAACCACGATGGACAGAAAGAAATAATCTTTACTTATGAAATTAAAGCAAAGGATCAACCTACTCAGTTTGGATCAATAGTGCTAAAAAATGACAATACTGATTGGCGAAAAATTTGGGAAATAAAAAATCAAGGAGTAGATTTGGATTTTTCGGGTTTAGCAGATATTACTGGCGATGGCACAAAAGAATATTTATTCGGTGTGACAATTGGTGCAGCAATAGGAAGTGAACTTCAAGTTTTTCAATGGGTTGATAACACATTGAAAAAAATTGCTGATGTTCCTTATCATAAAATTGACTTTGTAAATGGAAAACAAAAAGTCGGAATAGCTGTTTGGCAAATGTATATTGGTGATAGTTATTTAGTCGATGTACTAAAATGGAATGGTGAAAAGTTGGTGTATGATGAAGAATTATATGCCAAATACTATCCAATCATCGAAAAGTTTTATAACGAAAAAATTTCAGAAATGGACGCCTGGTTTTATTGGTATTGCCTTGCAGATGCCCAAATCAAAGCAAATAAATTTGAAGAAGCATCTAAATCGATTCAAAAGGGAATTTCGTTAGTTAAAAAATCATCAATGCGAGAAGTAATCCAAGACTTTAATGATTTAACTGAAAGGCTGAAGAACAAGAGAAAATAAAAGAAAGCCCTACTATTATTTATGCAGTCGTATTTATGGGCATTGGCATTAGTGTCATGTAGAAGAAAAGCTAAAGTTTTGATAACACCTCTTTCTAAAAGTTAGCTATTTTAGTTTAGTTCAATTGACCTCTGCAAAGTTCGCATCGTAATGGTATCTTCAACTGTAAAAGTCATAAAAAATACTGCACCCCAACTGTTAGATATGTCTAACAATTGGGGTGCAGTTCATGAACGATTTACTTTTGATTTAGTGGATATCACGTTTTTTGAAGTTACCACCGCGTACTTCTGAAACATCAGAAATGACGACAAAAGCACTTTCATCGATACCTTTAATAATCGAAACAATCTTATTTTCTTCCATACGGTTAATAACACAGTTTAAAATTTCAGTTGGTTCATTTGAAAAACCACCACGACCCTTTGTATAAGTAACACCACGTCCTAAACGAGCTTGAATCGCATCTCCAATCTCCTCCGACTTCGCACTAACAACACGAACGTCTTTTGATTTTTCTAAACCATCTTGGATAATATCGATAACGTTTTTCGCAATATAGTACGTTAAAGCAGAATATAATGCGCTCTCCAATCCAAAAATAAAGCTTGCCCCTAAGAAAATAAAGGCATTAATAAATAATATAATATCCCCGACTGAAAATGGAATCTTACGTGATAGTAGCACGGCTAAAACCTCAGAGCCATCTAAAGCACCACCGTTACGTAAGACAATCCCGATCCCGACACCAAGTAACATACCACCAGCTAAAACAATTAATAAGGGATCCTCTGGACCTAAAATTGTTTTTACATCGTGTAAAAGGACTGTGGAAATAGATAAAGCTGCTATCCCAGCAGTACTCATAAATGCAAAAGTTTTACCTACTTGTTTGTAGCCAATAAAAATAAACGGAATATTTAATACAAAGAGCAGCACGCCTAACGGAATACCAAAGAGGTGTGCGCCCATAATACTAATCCCCGTCACACCACCATCAATGACATCGTTCGGTATTAATACTGCCTCTAATCCATAGGCTGCGATAACAGCTCCAATGATAATCAAAATAAATTTTCGTGTATTTTCAATTAATTTTCTTTTTTTCATCCATCTTCTCCATTTCTGTATGTGAATTAATACTTAAGGTTTTGGAATAATATTTACAGCAATTGTTTTTGTCTCAGTCTCTTCAGTTGAGTCGGCCATATTATAGTATTTAGTTACTAGATCGTTTAATTCATTTTCAAAGTTCATAAATTGATCATTCGTTAACGTCAAGTCAAGTAATGAAAATGTTGCAAAATCTTCTGTGCTTTCTTTTTCATCAAGTGAATTTAAATAATTTTGATATTGAGATAATAGAGCTAATTGATAGTAGGAAACATAATTTAATTTTTGTTTAATCGTTAGTTGTGTCCAATCCTCCTTACTCAGTTTTGCTGCTCCTTCATTTAATGCATAAAATTTCTCTGTAACAGAACGTACTTTTCGCTCTTTTACAATTTTTATAATGTTTTCATCTACTAAAATTTGGATATGTCGATATAAAGTAGCTTGAGGTACATCCTTAATGACAGAGATCATCTCCAAAGTGCTTAAGCCTTCTTCTTTATTCAGAGCTTGTAAAATTTTCATTCTCACAGGGTGCATTAAGACCTCTGCTTTATTACGCATAAAACGATCCTCCTTTCCGAAAAATGAGATGGTATCAAGAGTAGTAATCAAATGTTATCAATGTGATAACATTCTCAAATTAATAATATATATTTTTTTTGAAGATGTACAGTAAAAAGGTAATGAAATTTTTATCACATTCTGTTATCATTATCGATAATGATAACGAACGGAGGTTTTAGGAATGAAATTACACTATGGTTTTGATGAATTAAGCCAACTTGATTGGGCAAGTATACTGCCAATCATTTTACCTTTTGTATTAGTAGGGTTTGTTCTAATCATTGTTGCTTTATTCGATTTATACCGGCACCGAGAAAAGAGAGAAAACATACTTATGTGGGCAATTATTATTTTATTCTTTAATACGATTGGTTCTGTTCTATACTTCGTTATTGGTAGAAAGGATGTAAATAAACGTGCGCTTAGAGATTGAAAATATTACGAAAAAGTTTAAACAAAAAACAGCTGTGAATGATTTCTCAATGATTATTGATGCTAATGAGTGTGTCGGCTTAATTGGACCAAATGGAGCGGGGAAGTCTACGTTAATTCAAATCATTGCCGACGTTTTGTATGCGGATGAAGGGGAAATTCTTCTTGATGGTCAAAAGATTTCATCTATGAAGCATCGAATTGGTTATTTACCTCAGTATCCTAATTTTTTCTCGTGGATGACAGCATTTGAAACATTGTCCTTTATGGGGACGCTTTCTGGCCTATCAAAAATTGAATTACAGAAAGAAATTCCATTGCTTTTAGAAAAGGTGGGCTTAGGGAAAGAAGCACATATCCATGTAGGGGCATTTTCTGGTGGTATGAAGCAACGCCTTGGCATCGCGCAAGCATTATTGCATAAGCCTACTTTAATGATTATGGATGAACCGGTATCAGCACTAGATCCAATTGGGAGAAGAGAAGTATTAAATCTCTTAAAAGAGATAAAAAAAGAAACGACCATTTTATTATCAACGCATATATTGAGCGATGCACAAGAAATTTGTGAGCGCTTTGTGATGATTAAAAATGGTCACAAAATAGAGGATGCTACAAAATCAGAGTTGCTTAAGCGCCATCAGGAATCAGCTATCTTTTTAATGATTCCAAAGGCAGATTTTCAATGGTTAACAATGATAGAACGCTTACCATATGTGAAGAAAATCGAAAGCTGTGGAGATGGCTTCAAAATACACGTTGAAAATTTGGAAATAGATGCTAATCGACTAATACAGCACGGACTGGATTCAAAAGTGATGTTTACTAAATTTGAAGTGGGTATTCAAGACAATCTTGAAGAAATATTTTTAGAATTGGTGGTGTGAGTGAATGAATGCTTTTATCACATTAAGTAAAAAAGAAATAAGTCAGATGACAAGAGAATATAAAATAATTTGGCTCCCGATTGTCTTTATCTTACTAGGGCTAACTCAGCCGATTATGATGTATTATTTACCAGTTATTTTACAATCAGTTGGTGGGGTTGAAGGTATAATAATTGATCCTACCATGGCAAAGCCTGAGGGAGGGGAGGTACTTGCCTCAACATTAAATTCACAATTTGACCAACTAGGCATTATTATTCTGGTCGTTGCCACGATGAGTATTATTCAAGGGGAAAAAGCAAATGGTATGATGGCATTTATCCTAACAAGGCCAGTATCTATTTCATCCTATTTGAATAGTAAAATCATTATTCATTATATATTGGCTGTTATATCCATAGTTCTTGGCTATACAATGTCCTACGGCTATTCAGCGTACTTATTTACAACTGTTCCTCTTACACAAGCTTTGTGGGCTTTAGTATTCTATTGTGTTTGGCTATTATTCATCATAACGTTTGTGGCGATGATGAGTACATTTTTTAATAGTCCTGCCTTTATTGCATTAATAAGTATCGTTGTCCTATTAATCTGTCGTTTTATCGCTGGACTACATCCATTCATAGACGTTGTGAATCCTGCTAGTAATAGTTTGTATGCAACAAATATTCTAATGACAGGTGAGATGGGGAACTGGTATGGCATTAATATTGTAGTAACACTGCTATTGGTTTTATTGATGATCATGACCATGCAAAGTTTCATTGCGAAAAAGAAATTTTAAATGAAATGAGGTCTTTCAATGTTTCTCCATGGATTACAGCCGTACATTAATTTACAAAAAAGTTTGATGGAAAGTATGAAAGGATACGTAAACAATTGAATGTAAAAATAGATTCAAGGAGTAAAATTTCTTTTTATCAACAATTAGCCCAGCAATTACTTGTTGAAATAGCGATAGGAAATTTGCAAAATGGTGACCAATTACCCTCAATTCGTGATTTAGCAGCCGAAACGAACCTCAATCTTCACACCGTTCATAAAAGCTACAAAGAGCTTCAAAAGAAGAGGATAATCGCAATAAAACCTCAATCAAAAACATTTGTTGTTATTGAAAAGTCTGCTAAAGCAAAGGGTGTTAACCTTCAACAAATTTCTATGAAGGTCGAACAAATAATGTGTGAAGCTTTTGTTTTAGGTATTAGCGAACATCAACTACAGCAGATGTTTCATGACAATATGCGAAAATATTATATTGAGCGTTAGAAGAGAAAGAGATGACTTTGCAAAGTACAGAAGTCATCTCTTGTTATATATAGTTCATTAAATTCATCCGTAGTCATTCAAAATAGACCTCGTCATAAAAGGTACAATCGTATAAATCATAATGCTAAATCAAAAACACCGCAACAATGGTTGTAATTACGAGACCAATCAATACTGGTAATAAATTACGTCTTGCAAGTTCAAATGGGCTAACATTACAAATCGCAGCCGCTGGAATTAACGCCCAGGGAATTAACGTGCCACCTCCAACCCAAATTGCTGTAATTTGCCCAAGTGCTGTTAAAGTGGCAGTACCTCCACCAATAGCATTGCCAAATAAACTACCGATGGAGCCAGTTAAGGAAATGCCTGAGAAACCAGAGCCGTCTAATCCTGTAATGGCGCCAACGACTGTTAAAGTAATGACAGCAATTTCCTTTGTTAATGGTACGACAGAAGCTAGACCAACGCCGAGATCGTTGACGATACCATGTGAAGCGGCTGGTAAGTAGTCTCCGATAATTTGTGTGAATCCTGAGTCCCCTAGATAGAAGAAGGCCGCAATTGGAATAACGGGTCCAAACACTTTAAATCCGAACTGGAATCCTTGAATTAAATAGCTTGTTGTCATCTCAAGCCCTTGGTTTTTATGAGCTACAACGCAAAGTAACAATAGTATAAAGACGGATGTTCCACCTATTAAAGCTGTGGCATCCCCACCTTGTAATTTTAAGATGGACATGGCAATGACATCGAGGACAAAGGCAATTGGAATTAGAACTGCGAAAAAGCGTTTTTGTCCAAGTGTCAGCAAATTTTCGGTAGTTACTTGTTCAGCTTCTTTTCCTATATCGTTTGTAGCATTTAAATACAGTGATCCACGTTTCATATCGCGTCGTAATAAAATATAGGCGACTAACGTTGTGACAACGCCCATTGTAATAACAAGAGGGATACTGGCTGTTACTACCTCACCAACCGGAATACCAGCTGCATCAGCAGTTAGCTTCGGAGCCCCCTGTATAACAAAATCACTCGATAGAGCAATTCCATGACCAAATAAATTCATCGCCATCGCCACACCAAGTGCCGGCAATCCTGCTCGTAAAGCAACAGGCAAGAGAACAGCCCCTAAAAGTGCCACAGCGGGTGATGGCCAGAAAAACCAAGAAATAATCATCATTAACAGACCAATCGTCCAATACGCTAATGCAGGAGTTTTAATGATTTTAGTGAAAGGAGCAATCATCACCTCATTAATCCCCGAGGTCATCAATACTCGACTCATAGCAACAATTATAGAAATAATAAGAATGGTCGACAAAAGCTCTGAAATGGCATAAATAAAGCTGTTAAAAACACCACTAATGGACGAAGTTAAATCGCCAGTAGCTACGATGGCTAGTATGAAGATGCCGATAATACATATGAGGGTGGTATCGCGACGTTTAACCATAAATCCGATGATGAGCACAATAAAAACAACGTAAATCCAATGGAGAGCTGTGAATTCAATCCCCATACATTTCCCCCTCAAAATTCGATCTGATTCTATAGAATATGAAGGGGAAAAAAGTTGGTGATGGTTTCGGGAAATTTTGAGACAAATAGAATTGTAATATGAATTGATGATTGAAAAAGTATAAAGATTAAAAAATTTATAATAAAGGGAGGGGGATTAACAGACGGTTCAGTTGAGGAAGGAAATGGTATAATTAAAAAATGTATATGATAAATCAGGTGTGTTTATTAACCATTTTTATACATTCGAAGAGGCTGATTTCCGCTACGGGTTACTCGCTTTGTTGCTGCCGCTTCGCTTTCGCACAGATAAAACATTTTGTTGCTGCCGCTTCGCTTTCGCACAGATAAAACATTTTGTTGCTGCCGCTTCGCTTTCGCACAGATAAAACATTTTGTTGCTGCCGCTTCGCTTTCGCACAGATAAAACATTTTGTTGCTGCCGCTTCGCTTTCGCACAGAGCAAGGCTTCCTGCGGGCGGGCGTCGAGCCGCTTCCTCCGCTACGCTCCGTGCAGGGTCTCGTCTGTCTCGCTTTCCCGCGGGAGTCGAGTAGCCCTATGCTACAATCAGTTGAAATGGAAATATATCGGCGAAATAGTAATAAAAAAATCCTTTTATCGCTCAATAATAAATCCATCTTTTTCCTAATTAACACACCTGATGATAAATAATTCAATTAAAAATACATATAATGGGTAATTTTCTGTGAAAAATCAATTGATCAAACGGAGACATCATCTCTACATTATTTAGTAGGCGAGAAATTAAAAATGGGACATTAATCGGAATTGTAATAGAAGATAGTAGCTTGGAGTTTAGATATAGCCAAATAAATACAAAAAAGAATTGAAAATGTTGACTTCTTTGAAACTGCAAGTGCAGTTCAATCTATAACCTCCAGGCATAATTTGGAAATGATTAGTTTTAGGAATAATGGCATACACACCGAAGATGGGGGAATAAAAGTATGGAAGCAATAATAGATCAGAGGAAATGGCATTGGTTGGACTATTTTCTATTTCTCATGCGTACGATATGGATTACTTCTAATGGCTATTCAATATATGTTAGTACGATTGGTTCTGAAAAGTGGGTTTTACTTTTATGGGCTAGTTGTTCTTATTTAATACCCTATCTATTTTATCGGCCTAGACTTATTAAATTCCAATACTATTTAATTGCAGAGGTGTTGTTAACGGGTTCTTTGTTTATTTACTTATCGAGTCAGTATGAAATATCAGTGACCTACAGTTTTTTACTCGTGCCAATCCTTACTATTGCATATGCTTGTCAAGTTAAGCCATTAGTTTGGTTAGGACCTTTCGTATTAATTGGTACATGGGCTGGCAGTCTCTTCATTAATATGGATTTCTTTGGACTCTTTATTGACACAACTATTTTTTATGGTATTGGGTTATGTTTAGGAAGGATGACCATTGTTAATAACGCTAATAAAGAGTTAATTGCGTCTATTGAGGAAAAAAATAAGGATTTGGAATATTACTCAAAAAAGATTGAGGAATTGACGATTAAGGAAGAACGAAATAGAGTTTCACAAGATTTGCATGATACAGTAGGCCATATTTTCACATCAGTCATAACAAGTTTAGATGCCCTTCCTTTTCTATATCAGGCAGATAAAAAAGAAGCAGAAAAAAGTATAAAAGAGATTTCAGATTTAGCACGAAATGGATTGAATGATATAAGAAAAACAATTCACCATATGTCGCCAACGAGTCATCGAACGCTTGTTGAATCGGTGAAAGAACTGATTGATGATTTTATGAAACATACAGCAACAGATATAAAACTAAATGTCGAAGGGGAAGCGACCGAAGTTAGTGAAAGAGTAATGTTTGCTATTATTCGTTGTATACAAGAAGGGCTTACAAATGCCAAAAGACATGGTCAGGCAACTTTTATTAAAGTAAATATTTCGTTTAAACAAGAGGAATTAGTTGTTCTTATTGAAGATAATGGAAATGGTTGTAATGAATTGAATTTAGGATTTGGATTACGCTCGATGAAAGATCGAATATCGGCATTAGCGGGGACAGTTAACTTTTATTCAAAATTGAATAATGGTATGAAGATAACGTGTAATATACCTATGGCAAAGGAAGTTTAATGATAATGATTAAAGCAGCGATAGTTGAAGATCAAGAGATTTTAAGAAAAAGTTTAAAAATTGTGATTGAAAGTATTTCTGACATTGAGATTGTTGGAACTGCGGAAAATGGAGAAAAGGCAATTGCTTTATGCGAAAGGGAAAATCTTGATATTCTATTAATGGATATTCAAATGCCAGTGATGGATGGTGTAAAGGCGACAGAGGAAATTAAAAAACGTTGGCCCAATATAAAAGTGATAATACTTACTACTTTTCAAGATGTTACTCACGTTTTAAATGCTTTAAATGTTGGTGCAGAGGGTTATATATTAAAGGCTGTTGATCCAGAATTTTTAATTCAGGGAATTAAAATGGTGTATCACGGAGGTTCCCTCATTCCTCAACAATTAGCTAAAGAGGTGTTTGGTCAGATACAAATAAATAATAACGCACACTCGGAACAAGTTGACCATAACTCTATGAATCATCCATATGATTTAAATAATCAAGAATTAAAAGTTTTAAAATATTTAACTCAAGGATTATCCAATAAAGACATTTCAGAAAAGATGTTTCTTTCAATTGGAACTGTGAAAAACTATATTTCTACCATTTATTCGAAATTAAACGTAAGAAATAGATCTTCAGCTATTATTAAAGCAATGGAAGAGAGTCTTATAGAGGATAAGAAGCATTGAAATAAAAGAGTGTAGATAAAGTTTAATCGACTTTGTCTACGCTCTTTTTATATTATCAGAATTTATATCATTAGACTTGGTTTTTGCTATTAAAGAAGGTATCAAAAATTTTCAAGCCATTTATTTTTAACGAAGTAATATGTATTAGTCAAAGGTCATAATTTTTCGTTTTATTTATAAATATTAATGACTTATTAATGACTCACTGGCACTACAATACATTACCTTTCATTTGTAAAGTATTAGTAAGGGAAAAATGCATGCTCAAGTCCATCTTAGTTAGCAAACCGTTAAATAAGAGCATGTATTGATTCATAAATTTAGTTTACATTTAACAGAAAGGAATTAGTAGATTAGATGAAAAATATCAAGATGTTAATAAAATGTATTGGAGTAATTATTATATTAATACTGTTATTAGTACTTTTTCGTCCCACATGGACTTCTAATATAAAAGGTGATAACAGTATTAGTGTCTTAGAACAAGTTAAGATCAATGGTGCAAAACAGCAAATCATGATTAGAGGTCGTGATAAAAATAACCCGGTCATTATTTATGTACACGGGGGACCGGGGAGTTCCGAAATTCCTTATGTCGCTAAGTTCCAAGACTTATTAGAAAAAGATTTTACTGTCGTTCATTACGATCAAAGAGGAAGTGGTAAATCGTATCATTTTAATGAGGATTATTCTAAATTAACGGCAGATGTACTTGTAGAAGATTTATTAGAACTTACGGATAATATTTCGAAACGATTTGGCAAAGAGAAAGTAATCTTAATAGGTCATTCTTACGGTACATACCTAGCAACTAAGGCTGCTTATAAAGCTCCAGAAAAATATGAAGCCTATATTGGAATTGGTCAGTTGAGTAATATGCAAGAAAGTGAAATAGATAATTTGAATAATACAATAAGCGAAGCGAAAAAAGCCAGAAATACAGAAGATGTGAAGTACTTAGAGGGGATCGCTGAAAAAATATATAATGGAGAGGGAGTGACTCCTAGAGATTATGTAGGGAAGTACGGCGGCGCTACAAGACTTATTAATATGCCGGATGGTAATATACTAGGGATGCTTTTAAGTCGTGAATATAATGTGTTAGATTTAATTCGCTATAATTATGGACTTGCTGAGACACAAGAGCAACTTCTAAAAGAAGTTTTTGACAAGCCACTACCTAAGATAGCCACAAAACTTGATTTACCATTTTATTTTGTAATGGGTAAATACGACGCTATGACTTCTTCAAATTCAGCTGAAAATTATTTTAATTTAATTGAAGCGGATAAAAAAGAGTTTATTTCTTTTGAGAAATCAGCTCATTATCCACAATTTGAAGAGAAGGAAAAATTTTATAGATGGATGTGCGACACATTTAAATAGGGTAGGGGAGTTATTCCTAAGCCTTTTTGGAGGTTTTCAAGAAAGAAAGGTTATGAATATAGCATTTATTTCTTGTATTTTCGAAAAGATTCCTTTGTTGGTGTTCGGTACCTAGAAAGTGCGTGTCTAAAGAACTTATTAAAATTTTTTTCAATCAATTAAGCCTCGGCATAATTGCGTCCAGAATCGGCATTGGGCCAACGTGATGTTGGTCACTCAGTCGTTGCCACAGGACGTGGCGTTCTTAGACTGAGTTCCTCTATTTCAGCGGATGTATGAACACCCGCTGGAAAGAGGCTTAAACCGCATTCATCTCACCACCTATAGAGATGGAGATTTCTGCAATGGAAACCTGAATAGCTAACTGCTTCTATGGAGAAAAAATCAGACCACAGTAATTAACAATGTTCTTTAAAATTACCATTTTATGAGGAACAGGTAGAGTGATTTATATCAATAAATCTGATACGACCTGAACAATCAGCAAGAAAAAAATGATTGGTAATAAAATTTGAATCCACTTTGTTTGGATATAAGGGATGATCTTTAAACCTAAGAACGAGCCAACAATAGAGCCAATTGAAACAGGAATGGCGATTCCCCAATTAACAATGCCAGTAAAGTAGTAAAAGAGAAAGGCGCCTATACAACTTGAAAACGTAATAATTCTTGTTAACTCAACTGCTTTTATATAGGTATATTGCTTTTTAAGATGATATGTTACATTCATTAGAGCTGAGCCAGGTCCAAAACCACCATCATATATTGAAATTGCAAACGGAATGAGTTTATTAATTGGTTGTTCCTCTGTTTCTTTTAGATCCTTTACCATAAATTTATTACTGCGAAGAACAATGAAAAATGCGAAAATTAAGAATACGCAAGCTACAATATTCATGACTTGTTCCGATAATCGAGTGGCTAAAAATGCGCCAAATACGCCTCCTAAACTAGCAATCATCATTAAAGATGTGAATTTTTTTAACGATAAATGTCCTTTAATTATAAACGATACGACATTTGATAGAGCTGAAATACCTGTCGCAAATTTATTAACAGCTACGGTTGAATGAATCGGAATGCCAATAAGTAACATAGCGGGTAACAAAATAAAGCCTGCAGCGCCGAAAAGAACACCAATGACTGCTGCGAGTAAGCCAATTGTAAATAAAATAAATCCATTTACTGATAACCATTCATGTAGTAAAATTTCCATCAAATCACCTCTACACTTAAATTACTGCTAAACCATACATAAAACAAATATATAATAATTGCTTATTCATAAATTCAATTTATCTTTCATCAGTGGGTGTTAGAACACCCAGTGATGAAAGATAAAGCCTCCGGCGGATGTCACGGATTTTGAAAGGAATGAATTGTGTGGGCACAATTCAAAATCCGGACGCAATTACGCCAAGGCGAAATTGATTGATAGAAAGGTGTGGATGAAATGAATTTGCATGCATTAAGGATTTTTACGAATGTAGCAAAGCTTGGAGGAATTACTGCAGCAGCGAATAAAATGCTGCTTAGTCAACCAGCAGTCACAATTCAAATACGGAAATTAGAGAGCGAAATAGGGGCAAAATTGATTGAAGGAAAAGGACGTGGCATTCAATTAACGCCTGAGGGGAAGTTTTTGTATGAGCAGGGAATGCGTTTATTTTATTTAGAAGCACAAATTGATGAAAAGCTCGGTAAATTTTTAGCGAAGGAAGAGAAAATACATATTGCTTCTTCCTATATACCAATAAACTATATACTCCCATCTTTTATTGCAGCGTATAAGCTTGCTAATCCTCACATTGAATTTTTTGTGTCGCTAGGCAATGTAAAATCTGTGGAAGAGCAAGTTCTTAATTATGAAGTAGATTTTGGTTTTGTCGTGCAAAATAAAATGGGTCACCCTGATTTACAGTTTGAAAAAATAGTAGAGATCCCGTTTTGGTTTGTTGTTCATCCATCACATTCTTTAGCAAATCAAACTGTCCCAATTTACGAATTATCGAAGGAGGACTTTATTTATCGGGAACGTGGTAGCTCGACACTCGATTTATTGGAGTCGTTTTTTTACACTTATAACGGTCCATTGCCTAAATTAGGACTTCAAATGCAGGGCTTACATGAATCGATTAAAGTAGTGGAAGCAGGGTACGGTTTGACCTTAGCACCATCCTATAGTGTTACCGAAAGTATAACAAATGGGAAGCTAGCCCGGGTCTATGTTGAACAGGCAGATATTCAGCAAAGTTTATTTATATGTACACGCAAATCAGATTTAGAAGAACATCCATTTATTCTGTATTTAAAAGAGCATTTAAACGCTATAAAATAACCAATCTAAAAGTAATAAAACCAATATCGGGAACGAGCATTAAACGTGCTTATTCTCGATTTTTATATGTAGCAAGGCCTTTGTATACTGTATCAAAATTCATTATCATTAAATCACACAGAAATAGGGTATTGCTTTGCAGCTATTTCTTTGTTCGCTTTTAAAAACACGTTATCTCTTGTTAGATTGACAGTCGTAACATACTAAGAGGACGATCAATCTAAATAGTTTTTTTCATCAACATTATTTTTATTAAGTAGCCAGAAAAGCTTACTTAGTTTGCGTTCGATCATTAGATTATATTTTCTAGCTACTATGTTTTTTAAAATAGAATGGTATAAAAATACTTATTTTATGTATGTTGATATGTAATAGTTGAGTTATAGATTGAATAGTTTTATTATTCAGTTTATAAGGGTGTTTTTTACAGAGGGGGATATTGATGGTATTGCATGTAGGAGAAAAAATTACATTTGAACGTAAGTTTACAAAAGAGGATGTTGAATTATTTACGAGAGTATCAAAAGATGAAGGGGTTCATCATATCACGCCAGATGAACAAGGACGATTTGTCGTACAAGGACTTTTAACAGCGACGCTCCCAACGAAAGTTGGAGGTGACTATAACGTACTAGCGCGTAAAATGAATTACGAATTTTTACGTCCAGTTTTTAGTGATGATACAATTCGTTGTGATGTAATAATTGAACAGTATGAACCGGATGGAAAAAATCGTACGGCAATTACTACAACATTTACGTGTACTAATCAACTTGAAAAAGAAGTGTTAAAAGGAAGTTTTTCAGGTATTATTCTATAACATTTAACTTATTTCAGTAGAAGTATTTGATAGGGGGAGTTTACCATATGAAAACTGCAGAAATTCTATTTTTTGAGCGTCCATTTCCGAGTGCTAATAGTATTGTTATTAAAGATAATCAATCATTTTTAATTGATACCGGATTTGGTAGTGATATAGTTCGAACTGAGAAACTTTTAACCGAAGTAGGGATATTACCACAACAGTTAAATGGCATTATAAACACTCACTATCATAGCGATCACGTTGGTGGAAATCATTATTTTCAGCGACAATATAACCTACCGATTGCGGCACATCTTTGGGAGGGAGAAATGGTTAATCGTTGTGATTTCGAAACTTGTAGTGCCCACTATTTAGATCAACCAGTGGAACAATATGTTGTGCAACAGTTACTTGTAGATGAACAAGAGATTAATACGGGTAATAGTGCTTTACAAGTTTTACATACACCAGGACATACATTAGGACATATATCTTTATACGAGCCAAAACAGCAGATTTTAATTTGTGGTGATTTATTTCATTACAATGATGTTGGATGGTTAAATATTTTTCGAGAAGGTACAAACAGTTTAGGACGTTCTTATGAAAGTCTAGAGCGACTCGCTAAACTTTCGATAAAAAAAGCATATCCTGGTCATGGTCGTGCCATCGACGACCCATTAATAATGATTGACAAAGCAAGAGAACGCATTGAAAAATGGATGGAATCACCAGAAAAAATGGCTTGGCATGCATGTAAACGAATTTTTTCCTTTACACTAATGTTGAAAAATGGATTAACGAAGCGAAATATTACGCCTTATTTACTCAGCTGTGGGTGGTTTTACGATTTTGCTGTTCATTCTTTTCACACAGAGCCAAAGGAATTCGTACAACCATTTATTGATGAAATGATTCGCTCAAAAGCTGCGATATGGGAACAAGGCAAATTAATGGCGTCAGCACCATATGAAGCGCCAGATCCACAATGGATAGAAAACGATTGGAAACCAAATAATTGGACAAGATAAAGGTACAATTTTGAGCTATAATGTTTTAAAAAATAGATGTAATAATCCAAAGAGATGAACTCGAAAGGGAGTTTACTTTGTGAATATTACATCTTTTTTAATTTCCTGTTTTATAATTACGGTTACCCTCAGCCAAATCAATATTGTTATGTTATTAATCTCTAAATTTCAAATGATTCCTACTATGCTGTTTATAATTGAGTACTTGGTCAGCAGCTAGAGAAGCGGTTTAGTTGATAAATTTGAAACTATTTATAATTTACAGTCGTATAAAAATATGGAGCTTCTTTAAGGGGAGTCACCCAGTCGGAACGGAAATCAACCACACGTTATGGTGGTGACCTAAAATATGGTAGTTATTTTTGGGTATTTGAAAATGGCGAAATCGAAGAAATACAAATATTTATATGAGGGAAGTGTGTTATGCAATTTGAAGGTGCAATGTTAGAATATCGTTTGCAAAAAGAGAAAGACAAGTTTGAACCAATCTATTATTATACTAATATTGATTTACCACAAATTTTAACTAGAAGAGAATGTGAATTTTTTATTAAAGAAGGTAAGACGTATCAACAACTGTCTTCTGCTATTGAGGATGAGTTATTTGTAATTTATGTAAAATTACACGAAGAAACACCAATTGATATTAAAGAACCCTTATATGAAGGGATTAAACTTGAATTTCGTGAATTAAATGCCTATAAAAATCATCCGCTTATCACATTTGAATATATGACGAATCATCTAGATATTTTAAGCGTTATCGGAAGCATATATACATATATCGATGGTAAGGAATGGGAGCGTGATTCAGCTGAAATTGATGAAGACCGAGGCGTGTATGTTTTATATGTTAAGCCAACAGGATTTACGCTTGTAACATAGGGAGGGTATTTTTAGAATGAAGAAGACAAAGAAAATGATGACAGGGGCATTAGCAGCTGCGGCTTTAGTAACGCTCTCTGCTTGTGGGGACGAAAGGGGATATGAAGCGCCAACTGGAACGGATTGCGATGATTGGGAATGGGATAAAGAGACGGGTACGTATTATTGCGATGATAGTCATTCAACACATGCCGGGGGTTACTATTATGGTGGGAAATATTATACATCAAAAAATTCGTTACAAAAAAGTGCTGATTACAAAAGTTATGCATCGAATTACAAATCAGGAATAGGTAGTGGTTCAAAAGGCGGTTTTGGAGGGTAAAGATGAACCAATTTCGTGAGAATCGACAACAGTTTTTTAGCCAGATAAAGGATTTTTGGCATGACATATATGGTATGGAATATGCTCTATTTGATATTAAGAGAGAAAGTGCTGAAACGATTAATAAAATTCGACAAGCAACCGAACAGATTGGCCATATTTTTTATAAGTCGGCTACTTTGTTGCGTATGGTAGATGATGAGACACTTTTGCGTCTTGGATTTCCCACTGAAACGCACTCTTTCATCCGTTTGCAAACACTGCCAGTAGAAAGTGTCATCGCTCGTTTAGATTTAGTAGTGACAGAGGAACAAGTGAAATTGCTTGAAATAAACGCAGATACACCTACATTTATCAAAGAAACTTTTTTTGTGAATGGAAAAGTGTGTGAACAGTTTGGGATGGAAAATCCAAACGATGGATACGAAGATCAGTTAAAACAAGCCATTTTGAAAGCTGTAACGTCGTCGCTTCGTTCTAGCGGAAGAGATGGAGCTAACAATATCGTTTTCGCAGCACACTCTGATCATGAAGAAGATAAACTGACAACAATGTATTTAAAGGAACTCTCTGGATTAAAAAGTCAGTATATGGACTTTAATCACTTACAACTTGTAGATGAGCCAATTTTAGAAAATGAAGAGGTTGTCCTACCACAAGGTCTTTATAATAGAAAAGGAGAAAAAATCGATGTTTTATATCGACAGACGTATCCAATTGAACATTTAATATATGATGAAGATCCGATGACAAAAGAAAAAGTAGGTCAATCGTTAATGAAGCTAGTGGAACAACAGGACTTAGCTATTATGAATCCTCCTTCTGCTTTTTTACTACAATCCAAGGCAATAATGGCGCTAATTTGGGGGCTACATGAGGAACAGCATACTTTTTATACACGTGAAGAACATAACGCGATACATAAATATTTTTTACCAACTTATCTAGATCCAGATATGTTTTTACAACAAGGGCAAAGTTTTGTGAAAAAGCCTGCATTTGGCCGCGAAGGAGACACTGTCGAGATTTTTTCCACTACAGGTAAAAAAATTGCGGAAGATATTCATAAAACATATAAAGATGAACTTCCTGTGTATCAACAGTTTATAGAGTTACCACAAACTATAATTCAAACAGAACAAGGTCCCAAACGAGCGCATTATATGTATGGTTGCTTTTATATTAATGGTAAGGCAAGTGCAATTGGCATTCGCGCTGGAGGACAAATTACAGATAACGGATCTTATTTTTTACCAATAGGTTATTAGAAAATTTATAAGAATGTAAGAGCTTGGATCAAACTGAAGTTAGCTTAAAAGGAGTGTGTAAAGGAATGGGATTTTTCTCATTAGATAGTTTTTTAAATTTTTTATTGTATATAGGAACCGGGTTTATTCTCATTTTTATTGGTATTGTTGCATTTGCTTTTACAACAAAATTTTCAGAGTGGAACTTAATTAAAGAAGGCAATTTGGCGGTTGCATTAAAGCTATGGGGAAAAGTGATTGGGTTAGGCATCACATTATATACAGTATGGTCTTCAAGTGTTCATATACTAGATGCTATTATTTGGGGGTTAATCGGAATTGCTACACAAGTAGTTGTATATTTGATTATTGAATACGTGTTAACACCAAAAACAAGCTTGGAGAAAAAAGTGGAAGAAGGAAATACTGCAGTAGGCTTCAGCTTATTTGCAGTGGGCATTACGGTAGGATTAATTATAGCAGGAAGTTTGTCGTATTAATCAATTTCGCCTTGGCGTAATTGCGTCCGGATTTTGAATTGTGCTCGCACAATTCATTCCTTTTAAAATCCGTGACATCCGCGGGAAGCTTTATCTTCATTCAGTAGGTGTTTGGACACACTGAAAAGGAACAACATCCGCATTCATCTCGCCACCTTCAGAGGTTGGAGCCTTTCGCTGAATGAAGATAATATGTATTTGATAAAAGAGAGCATGTTTTTTATGAATGAAAAAACATGCTCTCTTTTTATTTGATCTGTACATGGAAAAGTCTCTAAAATAACAGATGTTTTATATCATAATTCTTTGAGCTATATTATTTTCTTAATGGACAGTTCTTACAATATGGAATATCAGCTTTTGTATTTACTTGATAGTATCGGCAACACGTTTTTCGAACGGGTACTTCACTCCATGTTTCCTTTCGTTGAAAAAAAGTTTGAAAAGGATTTTGTTCAATACCTAACCAATTAGTTTCAGAAGATGTAAATTCATTAAAATGTTCATTTAATTCATTTAAAGTATATAATTCTTCATTTTTACGAAGAGTTGCAAGTAGCCTTACAGCTAGATTTTCCCATAAGATCTTCAAGGAAATTTTACATTCCTTACTGATAATACCGATAATTGGTGTTAAATGTTGAGCAAAAATGCGATTTTTCCAACAATCGTCAAAAAGATCTGTAGGATTTTCTTCAATTATCAAATTAAATGATGTTACATCAAATCGTGCTGTAGACCACCAATCCATTCTTTTCTTTTGCAGTCCATAATAATCAAGGCTCGATGCTGCTACTAAAATTGCATAACGTTTTAAAAATAAAGAACCCGCTACAGATAAGGAAGAAGTATTTAAATAATTTCCATACTGTTTAATGATCGGTAGTAAAGTATCCTTATTCAATAATTGATGTAAAGGAATACCTTGAGGTGAAGGTTGTTTTTCCACGCCATAAGGCTCTAAATTCACTTTATATACCTCCCTATTCCTTTCGGGATACATAATGGAGTTTTAAAAAAGGATCCACTAATTTTGCTACTTCCATCCCAAATTCTTTTTGAACCATTTCTGCTAACAATATCAACAATTGTTCGTTGTTCAGAGCAATTTAATTCAAACAAATAATTTAACACTTCAAATTGATGAGTGATATCCAAATAAATAATAGGTTTAACTAATAAAGGCTGTATCTCCACATGCTGATAAAATGCATAGCGCTGCAAATATTAAGAGGAATAAAAGTAAATACTTTTTATTCGTCTCGTCTATTTCTTTTAATTAAGAATGATTTTCATTATCAATGAAATTGTAGTATAAATAATAGACAAAAACAAGAAAAAATATGCTTTTACTTTGATTACAATTTTTAAAAATACGTTGATATTTAGCATGTCTTGTCTTGTATCAGCTTAATTAGATTTAGATATGATGGAGCGCATTGAACACATTTTTTATTTTTGATATAGTGTTTGGAAAACTAGAGAAAGGGGAGTGCAGATTATAAAAGGGATTTTAGACTTAAAACAATTAAGAGATTTATCAAATGAACAGTGTGAAATTATTTTAGATGTGGCTCAAAACCTTCAAACAATTGCTGACCTTTCTCAAGCAGATATATTTATTAATTGTCTTTTGGAAGAAAAGAACGCATCTTTAGTTGTGGCAGAAGCAAAGCCTTCTACTACATCATCCTTGTATAAAAAAAGTATGTTAGGGCAAATAGCATTTGAAGAATTGGAGCCTGATGTTTTATTTAGTTTAAAAACTGGGAAACCAATTTTTGGATCAAGAGGGATTACGGAAGAGCGCGGGATAATGCAACAAGACATTGTTCCTATAAAAGACCTGTGTGGGAAGACCATTGCCGTATTAATTAAAGAAAGGGATATCTCACAGGTAGTACAGAATGAAAAAAATATAGAGCAATTTATGGAAGCGACCAATAGTGAAGACAAGCAACGTGTATTTCAAACGATTGTCGTGCAGGAAATCCATCATCGCGTTAAAAATAATTTACAAGTTATTTCTGGGTTACTGCGTTTACAAATGCAACGTTCTCACTCGATGGAAGTAGCAGAGGTATTTCACGACAGTATAGCTCGTATATCAAGTATGGCTTTAGTTCATGATTATTTGGCTCAGCGTGGAATTGAGGATGCAGATATTAAACTTTTAGTACAACAAATTTCTACTTTGCTAGTCTCCTCGTCTATTATTCCAGGCCAACATATTGCTGTATCTGTCGAGGGGGAATCTGTCTCCTGTCCTTCAGATCAAGCGACAGCCGTTGCATTAATTGTCAATGAGTTAGTTCAAAATAGCATTAAGCATGCTTTTTCTTCAAAGAATTACGGGAGAATTGATATAAATATGAGACGACGAAAACAAATGGTTACGATTACAGTAATAGATGATGGATGTGGAATTGGTGATTCTTTTTCATTAGACGATATATCATCTTTAGGATTACATCTTGTTAATATGTTAGTTGAAGAGAGCTTGAAAGGGGTTTTTTCACTCCATCTGACTGACAAAGGGACAAAAGTTTCAATAACTTTTCCAATCGAGAAAAACCCTATAGAAATGTAATTATACAAAATTTCGAGGAGGCTGGAGTTCTTGTTCCAAGAAAAGCCTAACTAATGGATTTGTTTTTCCAAAAAAGGAAACGCTCTTTACAAAATCTTTGCTCGTAGTGTAGAATGAACTAAAATAATATCTGAGGCAAAGGCGCCTTTCACGCCTGAAGAGAATTTCTTCAGGGCTATGTGAAAGCGCTTTTTTTCGTTTGATTGCAATCTTTAACATAAAAAAGGGGTGTTAAATGATGAAATTGTCCTGCGTGGTAAAAGGAACTCATTATACGTTTTCGTCGGTAAGGGAGGTACTTGCAAAAGCAAGTGAAGCGAAATCTGGGGATGTGATGTCGCGTATAGCTGCAGAATCGTCACTAGAGCGCATGGCAGCAAAAGTGGTACTTAGCGAGATGCAGTTGAAAGAAATTTATGAGAATCCGGTAATTCCGTATGAGATGGATGAAGTAACACGCTTGATTTATGATGATATTAGCGACACGATTTATAAAGATATTCAAAGTTGGACAGTCGGTGAACTGAGAAATTATATTTTGTCATCTGATACAGGTACAGATCAATTATTGAAACTTTCAAGGGGATTAACAAGTGAAATGATTTCAGCTGTTGCCAAGCTTATGTCAAGTATTGATCTTGTTCTTGCTTCACAGAAAATGAAATATCAAGCACATTGCAATACGACAATTGGTGAACCTGGTCGCTTAGCATTTCGTTGTCAGCCAAATCACCCCAATGATGTTCCAGAAGGAATTTTGTATTCAATAAAGGAAGGGCTGTCCTACGGAGCGGGTGATGCTGTTATTGGTATCAATCCGAATGTGGATACGGTTGAATCCGTTAAAAAGCTTTTGACACTTTCATATGAATTTATTGAGAAATGGCAAATTCCAACACAAAATTGTGTTTTAGCCCATATAACAACACAAATGGAAGCTTTAAAACAGGGGGCACCTATTGCTCTTATGTTTCAAAGTTTAGCAGGTACACAAAAAGGGAATGAAGCGTTCGGTATATCTAAAAAAATTCTTGATGAAGGCTATGAGATGATGGCTCGATATGGTACATCAGCAGGTCCAAACTTTATGTATTTTGAAACAGGACAAGGTTCGGAAGTATCTTTAAATGCTGATTATGGGGTAGATATGCAAACGCTTGAATCAAGAAGCTACGGTTATGCACGTCACTGGAAGCCATTTATGGTTAATACCGTTTCGGGTTTTATTGGACCGGAGACACTTTATGATGGGCGGCAATTAATCCGAGCGGATCTTGAAGATGGATTTATGGGGAAATTGCATGGCTTGCCAATGGGGATTGCTCCTAATTACACAAATCATATGGATGCCGATCAAAATGATCAGGAAGTTGCCGGTATCATAACAGCAGTTGCCGGTGCGAATTTTTACATGGGAGTACCGGGTGGAGATGATGTCATGCTGAATTATCAAGATACAAGCTATCACGATGATGCTAGTTTACGTGAGATTCTAGGCTTACGACCACTTCGAGAATTTGAAAAATGGTTGGAGAGTATGGGCCTAATGGAAAATGGAAAGTTGACAAAACATGCAGGAGATTTATCAATTTTTGATTAAGGGAGGAGGGGTAAAATGGATATTCAAGAAATTGTTCGAAGAGTAGTGGAAGAAGTGCAGAAAAACATGAATTCGCCAAAAGAAGTCAATATTGATCAAAGTACAGAAGAAATCATATATTTTCCAGAAGAGCGGATAAAAGGGGTAGAGGAGCCGCATAACGCTGCATCTATTGAGCGGGCACAAAGTATTACACCTGCTCGTATTGGTATTGGGCGAACTGGAACCCGGATGTTGACGACAAGTTATTTACAATTTTTGATTGATCATGCAGCTGCACAGGATGCTGTGTTAAGAGATGTAAGTGATGATTTTCTTCAGAATATGGATTTGTATAAGCTGGAAACAAAAGCTAGCGATATGAAATCTTACTTAATGGACTTAGATTCTGGTCGAAAATTATCAGATGAATCGGTGAAGTTTCTTGAGAAAAACGGGGATAAAGGAAAAGATGTACAAATTATTATTTGTGATGGCTTGAGTTCCTCGGCTGTTGAAGCCAATGTAATAGATTTACTACCTGCTTTAATACAAGGGCTAAAATTAAAAAATATTAGCGTCGCAAAGCCATTTTTTATTAAACGAGGGCGTGTATGGGTGCAAGATGAAGTAGCTGCTATTGTTAATTGTAACCTTGTTATTTCATTGATTGGTGAAAGACCTGGTCTAAATACGGATGAAAGCTTGAGTGCATATATGATTTATCGACCTACTGAAAAAACAGTTGAAGCCGATCGGACAGTAATTTCAAATATCCATAAAGATGGACTGACTTCGCTTGAAGCTGGCGCCTACCTTTCTGATTTAATCGAACAAATGCTTCTTGCTAAGTGTACAGGAGTTTCTTTTGCGCAACAAAGGAGTTTCAACCTGTAAGTCATTAAACATGTCGTCTGTGATTGGATTCTTATTAACTTTTTAAAATGAATTTTAAGACAATTGTATTCTTTCTTATTCAGAAAGGTTGTGATGTTTTATGAAAAAACGGATTCTGATTGCTGAAGATGAACCAATTATTAGACTAGACTTAAAAATGATGCTTCAGAATCACGGTTATGAGGTAGTCGGAGAAGCAGGAGATGGGGATCGAGCGATTGAACTCGCTTTTAATTTAAAACCGGATCTTGTGTTAATGGATCACGCGTGTTGATTATCTAATTTCTTCCAATAGAAATTATACAAAAAGAGAGATTCTCATGTAAAATGTTAGTTACCACACAAACAATTACGAAATGAGGAATCTCTCTTGAACAAGAATAACACGATTTTTACGCTCATTCAAAACTTTCTTTCAGAGGAAGAATGGCAATCAATCTTAAGCGAATTCGGTTATGTAGAAACAGCACGAAAATGTACGGTTCCCACGCTCATTTCGTATTTAATTGGTGCTGCCACGAACGAGTGGAAAAGTTTACGCCACGCAGCGGATGTGGGTCCAAGTAACGGTCTTGTTTCGGTGAATCATTCATCGCTTTCTAAACATTTAAAGGCACTTGATTATGGCATCATCAAACGAATTTTTGAAGTGATTGTCGGGAAGCTCAACCGTGCAGCTCGTCGTAAATTGAAATTGCCGAAAAGATTATTAGCCGTTGATTCAACTACCATTACAGTAGGCAAAACAAGATTACCTTGGGCTGTCTATCACGGCGAACGTTCAGGAATCAAATTACATGTTAGTTTTACTAATGAAACTGCGATGCCCTTAAAAGTCGTAGAAACAACCGGTTTAAAACATGATGGTCCCATTGGCGAATTCCTTGAAGATAAAAGGTTTATCCTCGTTTGTGACCGTGCCTACTTTTCTATTGATAAAGTCGATCGCTACCTGAAAGAGCATCAACAGTTTGTGTTACGTTTAAAAGACAATGTACAATTAAATCGTAAAAAATCGCTCCAAGGTAGTCGTACCAACGATTCCAATGTGACAGCTGATTTTACTTGCACGCTTGGGACACCACAAAAACAAACAAAAAAACGCCATCGTGTCGTTCAATTCATGGATCATGAAGATAAAGAAATACGTGTCGTGACAAGTTTAATGGATATCACCGCTGAAGAAATTGCCAACATGTATAAGTCTCGTTGGGCGATTGAAAGTTTTTTCCGTTGGATTAAACAAAACTTGAACGTACCTGTTCTATTCGGAACAACAAAAAATGCCGTATTCAATCAGCTATTCGCAGCCCTTATTGCCTATGTTTGTTTGAAATTTCTTCATACACAAGGGATTAAGAAAAATAATATCATACCCTTATCATTCGTAGGTTTTACACGGATGTTTCTTTGTGCTGCCCTGCCAATAGAATGGCGAATCAGGGTGAAAGAAATCCTGGTGTTTCATTGGAACATAAATCATTCAACGACTGTATAATTTTGGTTAATCAACACGTGTGTTAATGGATATTGAAATGCCAAAACTAAATGGTTTAAAAGCAAGTGAGGTTATTGGTCGTCAGCAGGATGTACCAGTGTTGTTGATTACTGCATACAGTCAAAAAGAATTTGTAGAAAAGTCTAGACAAGATAATATTATGGGGTATTTAGTTAAACCGGTTTCTGAAGCTAGCTTAATTCCAGCAGTCATCATTGCACTTCAACAAGCTAAAAGGACGCAGACGCTAAAACAATCTTTACAACTCACACAAGAACAGATTCAAAAACAGAAGATGATTGAAAGAGCAAAAGGGCAACGTAATGGGCAGTAGGCATTTATATAATAAAAGCATCCTACAATAAGTATTATCCATTTTTTTACGTTACACACTAGCCATGAAACCGAAAGTCATGAAAAGGCTATTATTATGAATATATGAATAATCGAGCGCTACACATTAATGCTATCGTTCAAAAAGATTATCCTTAATAACTGTCACTGCGAGGGAAAAGTATTTGTTTTTTTAATGTAGGATTTCATTTTTATAGCTGGATTGTTGCTACATCTTTTTAATATGCAGAAAATTCAATTTCCTTGGAAGGGCAGGTTGTATTTTCATGGCTCTTCACCAAAACGTGTGGTTGATTTCCGTTCCGGCTGGGCGCTTTGTTGCTGACGCTTCGCTTTCGCACAGAGCAAAGCTTCCTGGGGGCGTCCGATGAGCCGCTTCACTCGCGTTGCTCGCTCCAGGGTCTCATCTGTGACGCTGATCCCCAAGGAGTCGCCCAGCCTCCACTCCAATCAACTTATATACAAGGTATACGTTTAACAAATGTCATCCACAACTTTTGGTGATGAGCCATTTTCATAGGATATTTAGATTCTTTTGATAAGTTCTAACAACATGAGTTGGAATTTTTGTGGAATATAGAAGGGATTCGTCTACATGTGACGAACTAAACTAGAGTACAAATAGAGAGAAAAATTGTTTACTCTTTATAATTGTACAGTTTAACGTTGACAATCCATCTTATGAGGAGTGATGTGGCATGTATATAAGAATAACAGGTTGTTTTATCAGTAGGGGAATACTAATTTAGTAGAGAGTTCGTGATCATAGGTTTCTCTACTACTAGAGGAGGAATCTGAAGTTTGATTAGTTTAAGATCAATTGATGAAAGCAATTGGGAAGATTGTATTCAACTAAAGCCTAAGCAAGAACAGGAAGGTTTTATTGCCTCGAATCTGTATTCAATTGCAGAAAGTAAGTTTTTACCGAACATGAAGATAAAGGCGATCTATTGTGAAGAAGTACTTATCGGTTTCGCGATGTACGGGATAGATGCGGATGACGGAAACTATTGGATATATAGGTTTATGATTGATGAGCAATTTCAAGGGCGTGGACATGGCAAGAGCGCAATGAAATTGATTATTGAAGACATCCGGAATAGAGATGATCACACTAATGTCATATGGCTTGGGTATCAGCCGGACAACGAGCAAGCAAGAAAACTATATGCCAGTATAGTTTTGAAGAGGAAGAAATAGCCCCCTGGGGAGAAATGTTAGCAAAGTATAATTTTCATTAAAATATCGAAGAGCGTAATATGTATCGCGTAACAAACTTTCAAGGGGATGTTCTAAAAGTCTACAAATGGCTTTTAGAACATCCCCTATTTTTATTTATCTTTATTCAGACGACAAAGAGAAAACAGTGGGGGTCAGTAGTCCAAATAATCTGTACTAACTGCTCTCAAGTCAAAGTAAAATTCGACTCCGTTTTCGGTGTTATTTACGCCGAAGCTACTATTATGACGTTCCAATATTTGTTTTACAATAGCTAAACCTAAGCCTGAACCACCAAATTCTTTGCTTCTTGATTTTTCTACTCTGTAAAATGGATCCCAAATTTGCTCGATTTCATCATAGGGAATGAAAATATTTTCATTTTCAATTTTAAACATATATTTATTTAAACTCTCTAGATAGACAATTTTGATGTTGATACGGTTATGTTTTGGCGTATACTTTACAGCGTTGATAAATAAGTTGGTAATGACCTGCTCGATTCTTTTTATATCCCCATTTACATAAGCTTCCTCTTCAATTTCAAACAGAACCTGCAATCCTTTTTCGTCAGCCATTGCTTTGAATTTATCGTACACCTTTAAAAATGTATGCCATATGTCAAAGGTGCTTTCAGTAAGCTGATAGATAGGGGACTCTAGTCTTGAAATATCAAGCATTTCTTGTACCATTTCCGTCATTCGGTCAACTTCATCCAAAATAACATCACAATATTTCAAGTCGTTTTGCTCATATACACCGTTTTTTATCCCTTTAATATAACCGTTTATTACGGTTAAAGGGGTCTTTAATTCGTGAGATACGTTGGCAACAAACTCTTTTTCTTTTTCCTTCAACTTCACCTGTAATTCATAATCTTGTGCAAGTTTTTCATTGGCATGGACTAATTCCGTAATTTTCTGTTCTAGGTTTGTAGAAATTTTGTTTAATGCTTCACCCATTTGTCCAAGCTCATCCTTGGATTTAACAATATATTTTTCACTGAAATTTTGATTTGCAATCTGATTCGCGATCGTGCTCATTTTAACCAGTGGCTTGGATAATGTCTTAGAAAAAATAATAGCTACTATAATAACGATGATCATCGTAAAAACAAATAAAATAATATAGTACTGATTTAAATTGCCAATAACCTCATCCACAGATTGAAGAGAAGTGACAGCAAGTATTACCAAATCTGTTCCTTCCACATTTTCAATTAACATCAAATTATTAATGTCTGTCTGTGTGTCCCGTACTGTATATATTTGATTAGGGAACGTTTGACCTTCATTTTTATTGGTCATGACAACCATTTCTTGAATGAGGACATTTTTTTGCGCTGTGAAGGATTTACTTTCAGTTGGTTTAGAAATCACTTTTCCTTTAATTGTAATAGGCTTAGGTTGCTCATTCTTCATGTCATTGTCACTTATAGTGATTCCTTCAAAAAATATCGTGGATGCATCGATTGGCTCTAAGATTCGATTCCCGATTTTGATTTTATCCGGGAGAATTAAGGATTCCTTATCATTCAAAAGAAGCCCGTCTATGGAGATAATGTCTTCTTCATTTAATTCTTTATAGTCGATGGCTAGAAAATCATCTATGATATTATACTCCTTGTTGTCCTTCGTTCTGACCACGAATTGTGTGTAATTATTGTTTAATGACGCTCCGTAATGTGCCTGAAGTTGATCATCGATAACCGAAATGATAGCATTATTACTCTCTGACATTTCAGAAATATACTTATTAATTGTGTCGGTCGACTCATTGTTTTTGATTTTTGATTCAAGTGTATGGGCAAACTCTTCCATATTTTGTTTCTTTTTATGGATATAGTAGGGTTCGAAATAAATCGATTGAAAGACGATTTGGATTATAAATATGGCGGTAAATAATAAGATATGAATTAAAAAAAGCTTGTAGGCAATCCCTCTTTTTCGCATTATTCCACCTCGAATTTATACCCTAAACCAAATACGGTTTTAATTAGGTAGGCTTTATGCTGTAAGTTTTTTCTGAGTTTTTTGACTTGCGCATCAACTACTCTTGCGCTGCCGAAATAATCATATCCCCATACTTCATTTAATATTTGATCTCTGGACAAGACAATATGCTTGTTTTCCATCAAATATAGTAAAAGATCAAATTGTTTTGGCTCTAATTCAATGGACGTGCTATCTATCCATACTTCACGTGTAAGTTTGTTAATCGTGACTCCTTTTAGCGTCAAGGTTTCTTTGTCTCTATCTTCTTTTTTTACAGTATAGATTCTATCAAGAAGAACTTTAGATTTAGCTACTAGAATCTCAGGATTAAACGGCTTCGTCATATAATCGTCCACTTTAAATTCATAGCCCATCAACTGATCTTCTACTTCTGATCGTGCTGTCAGCATAATGATAGGAATATCTGATTTTTTTCTAATTCTTCTGCACACGGAGAATCCGTCGATTTCTGGTAGCATGATGTCGAGAATAATTAAATCGACTGTTTCTTCTTCAAACATTTGCAGACCAACCTTACCATCCGTCGCAATTAGAATTCTGTATTCGTTCATTGTAAAATAGTCAGCTATTATATTAGCAATTTTTACTTCATCTTCTATAATTAAAATCGTTCGCTTCATTCATTATCTCCTCAATCAATAAAGTGAAACTATAATCAGTGGGGGTACTTAACGCTCACTTATTAGTAGTCTTCACCAATTGGGCTTTTACGGTCAGTAAATACTCTCATCTAAATTCTTTGCTATCGCTGAATTTTGAGCCTTGTACCTGACGCTTCGCTTTCGCTACAGAATAAATTACTACCCGTTAATACGGGATAAAGCAGGCATCTTCATAGTAAAGTTACTTACCTTACGAAGAAAGATGCCTGCTAAATATATGGATTCGTTAATTCATCAATATTTGATACTCTCCGTCTTTTTCCTCATACTTAGCATCAAAGATTAATAAATCATCTCTTTGAATTGTAAGTAGTTTGTCCTGAGAGAATTCGATATCTTTTTTAGGAACAAATACAATCGTGTAACCCATTATCGTATTTGGATTCATCTTCGTCGGATCTTCCAAACCTTCCATAGGGGCTTCTAAGTAAAGAGATTTCATTTTGTTAAGTTTGATCCGAGTATCTGGAAGAATAATTTCTCTTGTCGTTGTCTGTATTTCTGCTGGATTTCCTTTATATTGGTATTCCACTATCATATCCTCAAACGAAGCTGAGGAGTTTTGGATTGTCACAGGGATTCTGACCGCTGCATACTGGTCATCCTTCTGTTTGGAAGCTATATCATCTACATAAGATTTTAGCTTAATATTATAATCATTGTAATAGTCATTGTTCGCTTTTTTAATATTCTCATGGCCTTCAGCTTTTTTGCTACCGAATTCAGAATCCAACAAACCTAAAGGAGAAGCTGTTAATATAGTCTTTTCATTAAGCTGCATGTCAACCGCAGAAGCAATTGCTAAAGCGCCGATATCATAAAATTCTCGCCCTTTCATCAAGAGTACTTCTTCTTTGCCTTGATCAGCTCCAATAAAATTATCTATAATATTTTGTGCAGTTAACTCATTTAATTCTTTTGCAGATGTGTCTGGATGTTTAATCATCTGATAGGCTTTCGACTCTAAATAAGTAGCCATTCCTTCAATATTATCGTAGCCATCTTGGTCCTTATTCTTCTTGTTACTATTTAAATATAATTCATAAAAATATACCGCTTTTTGAATCTGCTCGATTTTCTCATCTTTCGTTTTGGAATTAATAGCATCCTTTAGATATTGGTACATTTCATTCCGGTAATATCTACTGTCGATATCTTCGGGATATGTTTCAGCTCTTGTACCAAGACCCTCCACAGAGCCTCCTGACTGTAGTAGAATATGAATCCCTTCATGGACAATAAACTTAAATACATTTTCATATGCTGCTTTCTCATCTTTGCCAGAAATCAAATCTGACGCAAATTCAAGGTTAAAGACATAGGTAGGGTGATCGTTGAATGTCGTAAGTTGGAATGGCATCACCAACAATTGAGTGTCCTTGATGGAATCCGTACTGTACTCAATCACTTCGTCTTTAGGTCCAATATCGGTTTTCTGGTTGTTAATTAAATAGGCCATTTTATTAGAAGGATTCAACAATAATATTTGCTTATCCTCATTATTGAACGATGGCCATAGCTTGCTTGCATCGTCTATTAAAATCTTTTTAATATCTTTTACTAATTGAGGCGTTATTTCTCTAATTATTTTACTATTTTCAATCGGGTTGCCTTCCATCGAATCTTCGTTCGACTTCTGAGATTCCTCAACCTTTTTGTTTTCAGGCTTTTCGGTTGTTTCCTGATTATTGTTGTTACATGCTGTTAATATGGTTATGATCAAAAGCATGAACACTAAACGTACTGTTTTTAACATAATTATCATCCTTTTTTTATAATTAATCTTGTTTAAGAAGTTGAATCGGATTTAACTTTGCTGCTTGGTTAGCAGGAATCATACATGCTAATACATTAATTACGATGCCAAATCCTATAGTTAGCAGCACTGTAAATACATCTATATGTAACAGCTCGAAATGAATTTTAGCTTCTAGTGCACGATTTAAAATAACCTGAACCACAATGCCTAGCACTGTACCATTAATAGAAGCCATGCCTCCCAACAAAATTGCTTCTGAAAAGAAGATCCAGCGAACTTCTTTGTTTCTGCCGCCAATTGCTTTGAATAAACCGATTTCTTTTCTTCGCTCTAAAACACTGATATAAAGAATAATTCCTACCATAATAGAGGAGATCAATAGAATTAACATAGAAACCCCAGTAATAGCAAGCTGTATATTTTTAAATGTTTTAGTTAACTCTTTCAATACATTTTCAGGTGTTGTAATGGTATAGCTTTGTTTAAACTGGTTGACAACTGAATTGATTGAACTTTTATCATCCACATACACTTCATACTTGTTGGTCGTTATTTCTGAGTCTTTTCCGATAAATCTTGAACGTTTAACAACCTCTGTGTGGAAATCGTATGGAATATATGAATATTCTTTTCCGATAAAAGATTGTTCCGTAATGGCAGAAATTTTCAGCTTTTGCGTGTCCCATCTAGAGGGATAGCTCGTAATTTCATCCATGGACAGAAACTTAATAGTCATCTCTTTGCCGATTAAATCTTCCAGCTTGCCGCCTTCCTTTAGTAGTTTTTTGGCTGTGCTTTCTGACAAGGCAATTCCGGGTTCATCTTCTTTTGGAAGTTGGCCATACAATACCTTCGGCGAGGCGTAATCGTTTCTATTTTTTTCTTTATGCAAAGGCTTGACATCAAAGCCGATGATATCTTTTTTCTCAATTCTTGCCGATAGCTCGAATTCAGGCTGCACTAATTTGATATGCTCATTTTTCTTGAGTTCATAATAATCGGAACTAGTCATATAATCTTGTTCTTTTTTAAAATCTAATTTTTTACTGTCTATTACTTTATCAGATGAATACTGTATATAGTTGTCTATTCCACTCCCGAACGCAAGGGCAAGTAAAAATCCACATATCCCGATAGAGATGCCAATGGATACAAGAAAATAGCGCCACCTTTTTTCCTTAATTCTGTGATACGAAAGTCTAAATGCTGATTTTAGTTGAAAAGAACGTTTTCGGGATGGTTCTTCTGTTATCTCCATTTGAACAGAATCTTGTTTACTTTGTTTTCTGTCCTCGATGATCTCTCCGTCTTTAACTCGAACGATTCTTGAAGCTTGCTCAGCAACCGCCTCATCGTGGGTGACTACAACGACCAAGCGGCCTTGCTCAGAAATACTTTTCAATAAATCAATTATTTCTTGAGAAGTATGGGAATCTAAGGCACCTGTAGGTTCATCAGCCAAGATGATGTTTGGCGACTTGACCAACGCTCTTGCAATCGCAACTCTTTGCTGCTGTCCTCCCGACAATTCATTAGCCTTTTGGTGAATCGCTTTTTCCAGGCCTACTTCTTGAAGGGCTTGTACACATTTTTGGTGAGCTTCCTTTTTCTCATATGAGCTCATAGCCAAAGCCAATTCTACATTTTCCAATACTGTCAAGTGAGGCATCAGGTGAAAATGTTGAAACACAAATCCGACGTTATCTTTACGGTAATCAGAATACTGATGATCATTAAACGTTGACATAGGTGTTTCATTTATGTAGACCTCTCCCGAATCGGGCTTATCCAGTCCTCCAAGTGTGTTGAGAAGCGTGGATTTTCCAGAGCCCGAAGCTCCGACAATTGCAACGAACTCACCGTTATCTAACATTAAATTTACATTTTTCAATGCAGGTATTGGGGTTGATTTATCTGGATAATAGGTTTTACTAACATTTCTAATTTCTATCATAGAATCACTCCATCTCTTCTAGTTGCTATCTATTAAGATAATGGTTGGTTATGATGGCCTTATGAATACCTTATGACTTTTTTGTGACTATTGGAGACAAAAGTCAGACATGAACTTATTGTTGACTACAAAAGAAAGGGGGTTATCCCATAAATCATTGATCAATGACTTTTGGGATAACCCCTGAACTATTATTTATATTACGGTTGATAAACTTTTCCTTTTATCGTTACTTTAGAAGCTGAGATTAGAATTTCTTTATTTGCTTCAAAATAAGGATTTAAAATCTTGTCGATAGCAGCCCATTTTTCATTAGATTTATCATAGTCACCTTTTTTATCAAGAGCTAATGCTTCTTCATAAAGCTTTTTTAATTGTTTTTTATCATTTGCCTTGATTTCGAAATCAAAGTCAGATACGTAATCTTCAAAGCTAAGTGGCTTCATGTAAGGTTTAATCATTTCATCGAATTGACCCCAAAGTTTTTCAGATAATTGATCATTTTTATCTTTATCTGCTTTTTGAGCATCTTTATAAATCGCTTTTAGTTTTGGTAAAGCATCAGCTGGAATATCTAATTTCATATCTGAAATGTATTCTTCAAATGTTACTGGTGGATATAGCGCATCTAAATAAGGTTGAAGAATCTTTTGGAATTCATCAAATTTTTCTTGTGCTTTATCTTCTTTACCAGATTTCTCTAATTTTATCCACTGTTCATAAATTGCTTTCAGCTGTTTTTTATCCTGCTCTTTAATCACAATATTTTTTTCACTAAATCCATACTCTTTGATGAACTCTTCAAAAGATACAGGTACCCAGCTAGCTAAAAAATATGGCTTTGTGATTTTCTCCATTTCAAGATTGATTTTATCTACTTCTTCATATTTCTCTTCTTTTTCTAACTTCTTCATTTGATTAAACAGCTTTTCTAATTTAGCTAGATCTTCTTTTTTAATTTCTTTAGGTAAGTCTTTTTTATAGACGTCAAACGTGTAGAAGTCTGAATAATCTTGTACTAAGCTACCTTCTACAGAAATTTCCTGACCTTCAACTAAATTCATTTTTGCTATTTGTTCATTTGAAAATTTTTGAATTCCGATATAGTAGTTTTTACCGTCTTTCCCTTTGATTGTCACGCTATCTCCGTTAATGCTTTTAACAGTTCCTTTAACTTGTTGCTCAGCTTTAACAGTTATTTCATTTGTTGGTTTTGCTGTTGTTGCATCAGCTTGATGTGGCGTGAAGACAGCCATTCCTATTGTTAGTGCTGATACAATCATCCAAGCTTGCTTAGTTGTTTTTTTCATAATTAATTCTCCTCATTTTTTAAGACTCATATTGCTTACACTTCATAAGATAATGGTTTGTTATGACGACCTTATGAATTCGATATGACTTTTTTATGACTATTGAAAAAGTTTACTGATGTATGCAAAAGCAAGCAAAACGATTCTAGTATTTTCTTATCATGTTTACTACATAGACATTTCAAAGAAATTCTTAGATACTAACCAAATGATGATAAAATTGCAAAAAAAAGGCTCATCATTAAAAGTTGTGGATGACATTTGTTAAAACGTATGCCATAGGGGTTGATTGGAGTGGAGGCTGGGCGACTCCTAGGGGATTAGCGTCACAGATGAGACCCTGGAGCGAGCAACGCGAGTGAAGCGGCTCATCGGACGCCCCCTGGAAAGCGCCCAGTCGGAACGGAAATCAACTACACGTTTTGGTGAAGAGCAAAAAAAATAATTTAGTGCAACTTTTCCTATTGCTGAAACGAGGATAGGTTGAAAGGTGGGAAGAGATGGACATTGAACAGCTTTATTTACGCTATATAAACGATATCTATCGGTATTTATATTCCTTATGCAAAAATCCAACATTAGCGGAAGATTTAATGCAGGATACATTTTATAAAGCGCACATTACATTACTAACTAATACAATCCAAGACATTAAACCATGGTTATTTAAAGTAGCCTATTATACTCATATCGATTACATACGAAAAGAACACCGTGTTAATCTCACGAATAATCTTGAACAATCAACATTTATGACACCTGAAATCATTGCGGTCAATGAGGATTCCTTCCATTCGTTAATTTCTTTACTCGATCAGCTATCGCCGTATGAAAAGCAAGTAATTATGTTGTGTGATGTGCATGATTGTACTTATGAGCAGGCGGCAAATATTTTAGATTTAAAATTAAATACGCTCAAAAGTCATTTATTGCGTGGGCGAAAAAAAATGAGAGCTTTAATAGAAAAGGAGAGACAGCAATATGGATGATTATGAAAAATTAATAGCAAGCTCCAAAGCAGAAATTGCAAATGCAAATGATCAAAGTAAATATCAAAAAGTCATTAAAAAAACAATATTTACGTCGAAATGGAAGCTGATTTTTGCAACTTTAACGATGATATTATTAATTGTACCAACAAGCTTTATGATGACATTTATGTATTATGCTTTTGGTACAAGTTCTACAACATTAATGGATGTGACAAGTGAAACGCTTTATGTTACAGAGCCTAATACATCACTGGAAGAAATAGATTTTGATATGTCTTTTACGCCATTTTCAATGAAGCTTGCATTTGAGCAATATAAGCGTATCGGAGAGGAAGACTATAAAGCGAATACTTATGATTTACGTTTTTTCCTTGGTAGCTTATCTAAAAAAGAAGTGAACACATCTTTAGAAAGAGTAGCACCAAAACATCCAACAGAAACTAATCCTTGGTTAATACATCCTGACAACAGGAATTTGACGATGGATACTGGTCGAGAATGGAGGGTGCTTGACGGTTTACCAGATGAAACAGTTGTGGAAGCTTATATTTCATTTTTTGATCTTATGACAGTTAAAGAAGCAGAAAAGGCAATGCCTAATGTCGATGTTGTGTGGGCTGCTGTCGATACCGGTGTAGAAAAAACAAATTTAAGTAAAGATGGTGATGTTGTTTCACCAATTGGCTATCCTGTGCAACGTGATAATTCCACATGGTCACCATTTCGCGATGCAACGTCAAATGAAGAAGTGTTTATGGATATTTTAAAAAATATAGAGCAACACGAAGAGCTTGCGACAGAGATTTCTAGCGCCAAAAATTTAGCATTGCCAGAACGTATTGCTTATATTGAGGAAAATGGTGTGAAAACATATGGGGTTGTTGTGACAGGACCGAAAAAGGATGTCCTTGCATTAGAAAAAATGAATAATATTGTACGGTATTTAAAAGTAGGTGAGGTGAAATTATGGAACTGGTCACGTTAAAACGATTTGAAAAAGGATTTGTCACTGCCGGATGGCTTGGGATGATTGGTGGCTTATGTCTACTTTTATTACTTAATATATTGATAATAACGAATATTGATATAACGGATAATAACTTCTATTTGTTAGTTTATCTAACAGCTCCTTTTAATGTCATTGCTATATGTTCTAAAAAAAGTCGTTCATTAGGGCTTTGGGGATTAAGTATTTTATTATTCATCATGATATTTACAGTAACTATTTTCATTTTAGGATGGATGGTAATACCATTCCCTTAAAAACTGTGTTTCAAAATAAGTTTTATGAGTTGAAAAAACGTTAAAAGAGAAGGTAAAATCATTGGTTTACCAACATGTTCACCTTCTCTTTAAGTTTCAAACTTGCCATTTGTTTTAGCTATCACTTTCTGGAATGCTCATTTCTATACTGTTTTGGTGTAATACCTGTGAAATGGTTGCTTTTTTAGCATCTGATCGCGCTGGCTATATGACTGGATCAATTGTTCTAGTTGATGGTGGTTTAACTTTATAATATTTCATAATTTTTTCTAATTTTAAGTTAAGAAAAATCCCGATTAAGGTCACTTATAGGTGTCCATTATTCGGGATTTTATTTATTTTTGGATCATCACCAAAAGTTGTGGATGACATTTTTAAAAATATATGCACTGTATTTTAGTTGATTGTAGTGGAGACTGGGCGACTCCTTGGGGATCAGCGTCACAGATGAGACCCTGGAGCGAGCAACGCGAGTGAAGCGGCTCATCGGACGCCCCCAGGAAGCTTTGCTCTGTGCGAAAGCGAAGTGCTAACGTAGCGGCAGCAACAAAGCGCCCAGTCGGAACGGAAATCAACCACACGTTTTGGTGAAGAGCCTTGTTTTTACTTATTTTTCAAAACTTTACTGATGATTAAAGTTCTTTATAATGTGAATTTTTTTAGCTCTACAGTCAATGTATTTGTCATGTCTTGAAGTTCAGATACCTTTTCACTAATTTTCTGGAATGATAATAGTTGCTCTTGAGAGGAAGCAGATATTTCTTCTGTTCCTGCTGCTGTTTCTTCGGTGATAGCTGAAATGTTTTCAATGGCATTGTTTATTTGCTTACTTGTTTCGCTTGTCTGTTCCATATCTTTAGCAAGGTGTTGTAATTGATCATTAATGTTTAAAACATGTGTAGCAATCGCCTCAAATGACTTTTCTGTATCGGTCATCGAATGTGATTGTTCATTAGAAAGCTGATGTCCACGCTCTGCAGTAGTATGAATGAGCGTAATGCCATCTTGTATATGTGTAGCCATAGAAGTGATTAAACTAGTTGCTTTTTCAGTTTCATTGGAAAGTTTTTTGACTTCCTCTGCCACTATTGCAAATCCTTTTCCAGCTTCTCCAGCACGTGCTGCTTCGATTGCCGCATTCAATGCTAGCAGATTGGTTTGATCGGCAATAGCGTGAACGGCTTTAGCTGCGCTCTGAATTTCTGTTGTAAATTGAGAGAATTGAGTAACAGCATCTTTAATATCCAACGATGTGGATGTAATATCCTTCGCGATGGAGGATTGCTTTTCTAATGAACTACGGCCATTTTGAACAGCAGCAAGTGCCTGTTTACCGTTTATTGCTGATTGATTGCTAGTCTGCTGAACAATAGTAAATTGATCTGTCATAGTATTCATAAGGATAGCTGTTGACTGGATATCTTCTGAGATAGTTAAGCTTCCTTTTGCCAGTTCGTCCGTTGATGCGGCAATTTGTTTATTGCCTGCATTAACGGTTTCAATATAGCTTGTGACATCTTGTGTAAATAGATTGACATTTTTACCTACATCGTCAATGGATTGTACGGTGCTTTTTAAACTATCAATCATTTTGGAAAAGTTCTCTGTTAATTGATCGACTTCATTTCGACTATCTTTCTTATAAGATAGGGAAGAGGTATCTATCGTCAAATTCCCTGCAGCCACCAATTGTGCACAATCCACGATATGATTAATCGGATTTGTAATTCTTTTCGTTGCGACATAAGAAAAAATGATGGTAGCAATAATTAGAAGGATACTTCCTATTATTGTTGTTGTGGTAATAAAAGTAATTTTCTGTTTTGTCAAATCATTCATTTCTTTATACCATTCATTTGTTTCTTTTTTCAGTAAGTACATATCGTTTAAAATACCGGATATTCTTATTGCTTGTTTTTTAATCTCTGGACGGTTGTTAGCATTAAAACCCGTTTCGGTAGCTTTTTTCAGTTCTATGTATTTATCATCGATTTTCTTGATGATTGCCTTATGCTCAGGAATCTTTGAAACAGAGGAAAGTGCATCTAAATTTGCGTCTGTTTCTTTCAAATTTTCAAGAGCTTCATTTTTATTTGCCTCACTGTCTAAATAAGTGTAATTGTTTAATGATTGGCTCGTTACAACTAAACTTTGCTCAAGCTCCTTCACTGCAAGTAAAAGTTCCGTATCATCTTGTGCAGTTGTTTGAATAGTAGCTGTTTGAACGATTATAAAGCCAATCATAGCCATTGCAAGCACAATTGGAATAAGTATGTTCATAAATAATCTTTTTCGTAATGTCACTGGCTGTTCCCCTTTTCTGCGGTAACTTTTATTTTACCTGAGACAATATCTTTTTTAGCTTGTTCAATGGCAGCCTGTTGTTCAAATGTTAGTTTGATAATACGGATATCTGCAAGTCCGACCCCATTATCAGCTAGACCGAATGAAAATGATTTTTCAGAAATTTGCCCTTCTTCAACTAGTGTTTTACACATGTTAAAAACAGCTTGGTCGACATTTTTTAACATGGATGTTACGACCGTTTTTTCTGCAATGTAAAATTGATCAGTATCAACTCCCGCTGCATATTTTCCCATTTCTTCAGCTTTCTTTATGGCGCCGAAGCCTGTGAATCCCGCTGCATGATAAATAAAATCGACGCCATTCTTTATGTAACGTTCTGCGATTGCAGCACCAGCATCGGTATCATCAAATGTGCCGGCATACTCACTGACAATTTCGATATTTGGATTAAAATATCGAGCTCCCTCAATAAAGCCGTTTTCAAAATGATGGATAACCGGAGCATTTGCACCACCAATAAATCCTATTTTTCCGGTTTTACTCGTCATCGCAGCAACCATTCCGAGTAAAAAGCTTCCTTCCTGCTCTTTAAAGGTTATTGAAATGATATTCTCAACGTCTGATTGCGCATCAATAAGGATGAATTGCTGATCTGGATGTTGTTTTGCTGTCTTTTCCAGCGCCTCCTGTACGGAGAAGCCAAGCCCGATAATGACGTTATAATTTTCAGAGACAAGTTCTTCAAGCTTCTCTTCGTAATTGCCATCTGGTGCTTCTTTATAATCAAACAAAATACCTAGCTCATCACGTGCTTTTTCAAGTCCTTTAAATGCTGAGTCATTAAACGATTCATCACCAAGACCTGCATCTGAAAGCAAGATACCAATTTTGTAATCTTCTTTGGCTTTTTCAGTCGGTGCCGTTGAACAGCCTGTTATTAATAAAACTATCAAACAAAGGCTAATCATTATTTTTTTCAATAGTAGTACCTCCAGTTGTATGTAATATATATAGGTTAAAAGTTGTTTATTTAGTCTGATGTTAGACGTTGAAAGTTATATTAATACCATTTAAATATTATCAGTTTTTTTACAATTTACTACAGGAAAATGGTTTCAAATCATCCTCTGTATTTTTTAATTACTGAGCATTTAGTATGTTATACAATGCGTTTTTACTGTAACTACAGTGAAAAAAACAGGGTTATATTACGAAATAAGGACTAATGCATATTAAAATTGCACCTTTTCTATGGAAAATTAAAAAGCCTCGCAAACATTCAAAGAGTTTGCAAGGCTCGAATTAAACAGTACCAAATAATAATAATACCTACAACACCAAAATCTGAATCAACAAAAGCGCTCTTCGACTTTACTCGGCGTTAATAGTAGACTTTTAGATATTTGAAAGTTAGAGTATGATTTTAATAACCTTTATCAGGCGTGTTGATTAGGAAAAAATAGGTTTATTATTGAGCGATAAAAGGATTTTTTGTTACCATTTTGCTAATATATTTCCATTTTAACTGATTGTAGCGTAGGGTTACTCGACTCCCGCAGGAAAGCGAGTAGCCCGTAGCGGAAATCAGCCTTTTAAAATGTATAAAAATGGTTAATCAACACACCTGAACCTTTATAAAATTTGAATAATTGGTAGCCAAGGATTCGAAATGATAGAGTTTTAAGGCTAGATTTTGTATATAATATTGCATACTATGATACTTGTTTCTTTTTTAATTTTCTAATTTGCAAAAGGGTTGAACCAATTGTTAAACTTACTAAACCAATTGTACACTTAACATTAAAGTTTATAAAAGGTAATATATCACTAGAAAGACTACTTCCAAAAACCCTGATAAAAGAAATACAGCAGCTATTAAATAAAATAGGTATCCTACTAAGATTAAAACCAACTTTCTAGCACAACCTCTCTCTTTATATTTTATTATTTCAATTTACAGTCGTTGTATTTTCCATAGTCATCTTCTCAGGCACATACATTACCTCAATCAAAAAACCGACAAATTTTAGTTCTACAACAAAACATATAATTAATTTGCCGTATTGTAAAGAATCCTCAAGAAAATGGGCACAATCTTTAGATTCACCTTATCCCCCCTAGGGTAAGTCTTTTTTGTGGCAATCAATAATTTTGACAAATTAAAGAAGTTGATAAATCGAATCGAAACTATCTTCTGAGAGGTATATATAAATCACTTGAGTATTTTTGATACAGTAACTCTAACCGTGTTTTTAATATATCCTACAACTGTATACATTGCTTTTTAAATAATCCGATAATTTCGACTATGCTTCTAGGAATATTTAATCTAAAATAATTTTTCCAGATAGAAAGCCTAAAAGAAGGATTAAATAGATTTGTAAGTTTCTGTAATGAAAGGATGTTAGAGATTGAAAATCCTGTATAAGGACATTTTAGATGAGAAAAATTTTACTTTTTTGTTGTTAGGGAGGCTTTTTAAAAGAAGTTCTTTAATATTATTTAGTTTGGAGCTCATTTGGCTAACGATGGAATTGACGAGTAGCTCACCACTCTATTTATCTTTAATGGTAATGGCTGAAACTTTGCCCTTTATATTTTTAGGAATTTATGGTGGAGTAAAAGCTGATAAATGGAACAAAAAGAAAATCATGGTCATTTGTGATCTTCTCATAGCAATCTTAATTCTTAGTATTCCAGTTATGTTCTTTTTAGGTTTTCTAAATTATTTCATATTGATGTGTATTGCAGTGTTAATAAGTATTTTAAATTGTTTTTCAGAACCAAGTTTTCGAGCTCTGTTACCAGAATTAGTTACAAATAATAAATTACAAAGAAGTAATGCTCTCTTGGATTCAATTCAACGTGGTGCTAGTATTATTATTCCTGCCTCAGTAGGGATAGTTGTTAAAGTTACCGATCAAATTCATATTTTAACTCTCGCATTCATTTTAATAAGTATTTCTGGTGTATTTCATATGCTAATTAACTATAAAGTTACTCATTTGAATACTAATGATAGCGAACAAGGAACAATAGCCGAAATAAAATTGACTTTAGCTTATTTAAAATCACATAGAAATATTCTCTTTATTATATTTGTTCAAGGTATAAGTATACTGATAAATACAGGATTGTGGCGTGTGGGATTACCTATTTATCTTGATACTAATTTAGGAAAAGATATTTCAACTTTTGGAATTATTACAGGCATACTTGGTGCTGCAGCATTCTCTACTTCTATTATTCTTGGTACACTGAAAAAACTTAATCCAATAGTAATTTTTAAAATAGGAATCATCCTATGGGGGAGTGGATTATTATTAATTGGTCTATCACCATCTATTTTTGTTATCTATATAGCAACAATAATTATTGGAATAGGTCAGGCAAGTGAAGGACTTGGAAGGATTATAATAATCCAAGAGCAAGTTCCCGGCAATATGTTAGGTAAAGTGTTCAGTATATCATCATCTATTAATTATACAAGTGACACATTATCGTTAGGGGTTATTAGTAGTATTTTGGCTATTTTCACTACATCCAGTGTCTTTTTGGGCGGAGGAGGAATTATTTTAATCATTGGTTTAATGGGATTTATGTTCTTTAAGAAAGAGAAATGAAATAACAGGCGTGTTGATTAGGAAAAAATAGGTTTATATAGAGCGATAAAAGGATTTTTTGATGCTATTTTTGCTAATATATATCCGTTTCAACTGATTGTAGCGTAGGGCTACTCAAGTGCTCCTGTCGCTTTGCTTTCGCCGCAGAACAAAGCTGCTTCCTACGGGAAAGTGAATAGCAAGTAGCGGAAATCAGAACCTTCAAATTTTATTAGGCTAGAAAAAATGGTTAATCGACACACCTGATGAAATACTAAAAAAGAAAATTTGAGTGAAGGAATTATACTTCCTATTAGGTAGACAGATGAAAAAATAAAATCTGTTTATTTTAGGCTCATCACCAAAAGTTGTGGATGAAATTTGTTAAGACGTATGCATTGTATATAAGTTGACCTTCGTTCCGACTGGGCGACTCCTTGGGGATCAGCGTAACAGATGAGGCCCTGCAGCGAAGCGAAGCGGCTCATCGGACGCCCCCAGGAAGCTTTGCTCTGTGCGAAAGCGAAGCGTCAGCAACAACAAATGTTTTATCTGTGCGAAAGCGTAGCGTCAGCGACAAATGTTTTATCTGTGCGAAAGCGAAGCGACAGCAACAAATGTTTTCTGTAGCGAAAGCAAAGCGTCAGCTACAAAGCGCCCAGTCGGAACGGAAATCAACCACACGTTTTGGCGATGAGCCTTATTTTATGGGGATTTGTAATATTCAACAGTTGGATGACTATTGAATTATGTCATATGAGGATACATTTTTAATTGTTTTGCTAAATCATAAATTGCTGTTTTTACAAATGAATCCATTTGGCTTTCTAGACGAGATTTAGAGTAAATAAGTTGAATCTTTCTATTAAGTGTCATATCGTGTAAGTCCTTTTTGATCAAAAGGCCTGATTTTAACTCGTCTTCAATTAGGGCAACTGACAAAAAGGCAATTGTTTTTCCGAAAGTCAGCATCTTCTTAATAGTACTAACAGAATCTAGCTCGATCGTATAAATGGATGGATGAAATGGGTCCATCCATTTTTCTATAAAATGATTCGTTGAACTAGAGGATGTATGCAATAATACTTTGTTTTTTAGGACGTCTCCTTTTGAGATGTCCTTTTTTGCTGCAAGCTCATGGGTAGGGCTTAATGCCAATACAAGTTCGTCTTCACCAATTGTTTCGTAGACAAGGGACGAATTTTCTTGTTTTGTTTCCATAATTAGCCCGAAATCTAATTCTTGAAGAGCTACCTTTTGTTCAATTTCGGGTGCTGTTTTTACTTCAAGAGATATACGAATGTCAGGGTAAGCTGTTGAAACGAGATGAATAATATCCGGCATAAAAATATGTGCAGGTAGCCCGCTTGCTCCAAGTCGAATAGAGCCGATATTGCCTGCTAAAAGATTTTCAAAAAAGCGGTTCATGTCTTTTTGTAGCTGTACAATTTGGCGAGCGTAATGATAGAGTCCTTCTCCCGCTTCTGTTAAACGGTATCCACCTGCATTTGTCCGAAATAAACGGATGCCATATTCCTCTTCAATTGAGCGAATATGAAAGGATACTGTCGGTGCTGTTAGACCAAGCTCTTTGGCAACAGGAGCTAATTTTTTTAATTCTACAAGTAGGCAAAATGCCTGTAATTTCATATTATTCATTTTATCCTCCTAAAGTAAATTAGAAAAAATCTTGCATTTGCTTTAGTTTATTAGATTTTTTTTAACGAGTTATTAATAGTGTATTAATATTTTCTAAATATCTGGAATTTATAGTTGTAATTAACAGGGAGGATATTATGAAAATCTCATTAACGAATATCGAGAAAAAATATGGACAGGCTCAAGCGCTATGGCCCATCAATATTGAGTTGGATAGCAAATTCATTACAATCTTAGGACAATCAGGCTGTGGAAAGACAACGTTATTAAAAATATTAGCAGGTCTTGAACAACCGACAAATGGAGAAATTCGTTTTGATGAAACAATTATTTATTCATCCAAACTCCGTAAAAATGTAAAACCAAATAAGCGAAATATGACAATGGTTTTTCAAGATTTTGCATTATGGCCTCATATGACTATTTTCCAAAACATTGCTTTTGGCTTGAAGGGAATTGTTCCAAAGTCAGAAATTCCGGCACGAGTAGAGCATGTTATGCGATTGGTGAAAATGGAAGGATTTGAAAAACGTAAGCCGGGTGAGTTATCTGGAGGACAGCAGCAACGGGTAGCGCTTGCGAGGGCACTTGCGACAAATCCAAAGCTTATTTTGTTTGATGAACCTTTATCGGCGCTCGATGCAGTACTAAGAGAAAAAATGCAAGATGAAATCATGCATATTATTCATGAGTTAGATTGCCAGGCAATTTTTGTCACACATGATCAAACAGAGGCTATGGCAATGTCAGATCAAATTATCGTGATGGAGGCAGGAAGAATTGCACAAGTAGGAACGCCAGAAGAAATATATCACGCCCCAGCAACACCGTATGTAGCAGATTTTATCGGCAAAGTGAACTGGTTTGATAAAGGTAATTATATTGTGCGACCTGAAGGAGTTTCCAGAGTAGCACGCCCAGGAACAATTGCGAAACAAGCGATGATTGTGAAAAGTACCTTTGTTGGTGATCGATATTTAGTACAGGCACAGGTAGATGGGAAGCATTGGAGTTTTTACGAGGCAGAGCCTATAGAACATGGTAAGCAGCTTGAGGTTTTTATTGATGAAAAACAAATATATCAATTGGAGGGTTTACATTGAAAAAACGAAGTATAAAACTATTTGCTACAGCTGGGATTCTTTTAACATTAGCGTTAGCGGGCTGTGGAAATAAAACAGTAGAGAGCGATAAAGAATCAAGTGTAAAGCCGAAAGAAGAACAAACTTTAACGGTATATTCTGCTGGTCCAGATGGTTTAGCAGCGAATATTCAACAAGCATTTGAAGAGAAAACAGGAATAAAAGTAGAGATGTTCCAAGGGACAACAGGTAAAATATTATCGCGTTTAGAAGCAGAGAAAAATAACCCTGTAGCAGACGTTGTCGTACTAGCCTCTGTCGCTTCAATGGATGGCTTAAAGGAAACAGATCAGCTTCAAAGCTATAAAGACGCTGCAAATGCAAAGAAAATCAATAGCGATTGGTCAGATGCAGAAGGTTATTACTATGGTTATAGTGCTTCAGCTTTAGGAATTGCTTATAATACAAAAAATACACAACAGGCTCCGGAAGAATGGACAGATTTAGGAAAAGCCGAATGGGAAAATAAAATTAATATACCAGATCCAAGTATGTCAGGCTCTGCTGTAGATTTCCTATACGGATATACAGAAGCGGAAAAAACAGCTTGGACTACGATGGAGAAGTGGAAAGAAAATGGTTTACAGGTGAATGGTGCTAATAAGGAAGCGTTAGATGCTGTTATTACTGGTGATAAAAATGCCACAATTTCAGGGGTAGATTACATGGCCTATAAAGCAAAAGCTGATGGAGAGCCAGTAGAAATTGTTTATCCAAAAAGCGGGACAGTTGTCAGTCCACGAGCTGTTGGTATTTTGAAGGATGCAAAAAATGAAGAAAGTGCAAAAGCGTACGTTGATTTTTTACTGTCAGATGAAGGGCAAAAGCTTGTCGCAGACGCTTACTTACTACCAGGCAACAAAGATATACCTGTAAAGGATCGAGCAGCTTTGGATGAAATTCCTCAGCTAAACGTGAACTGGGAGGGTGCAGAAGCGAAGCAACTTGAAGTATTAACTAAATTCAATGATATTTTTCGTTAAGTAGTTTTGGGAGGTTTTTTTAGCCTCCTTTAAGTTTTTCTAGGGGAGGATTGAACTATCAATGATTATGGAAGGCAGACGAACTTTTGGATTTTTACTGACACTTGTCATCACGTTTGCTATCGCACCGTTAATTGCCATTGTGTTCTATACATTTATGAAAGAAGGGCAATTAGATGTTTCACAAATTAATAGAATGTTTGCCAATGAGAGAGTGTGGCAAACGCTTGGAAACTCTATCCTATTAGGAGTTTTAGTTATTATAGGGACAACAATTATAGCATTCCCCATGGCGTTAATAAGAACGAAAACAAGCTTGTATAAATATAATTGGCTAGATATTGTTCTAACGATTCCGTTTATGACTCCACCGTATATTGGCTCGATGGGCTGGATATTGTTTATGCAAAATAATGGATTTCTCCAACAGCTATTTCCAAGTGCTGCTTGGATGACTGAAGCGTTCTTCTCTTTATCTGGAATGGTCATGATTATGAGCCTGCATCTTTTTCCTTTTTTATATTTAATGCTAAAAAATACGTTATTAAGAATCAATGGCTCCTTTCTTGATGCTGCACTCATTTTTGGACGAAGCCCTTGGAGAAATTGGATGAAGATAGTTTTGCCTTTATTGGTTTCTAGCTACGTTCTAGGAAGTTTGCTAATTTTCATCAAAACATTAGCTGAATTTGGAACACCTGCAACATTTGGTAGTCGAATTGGTTTTCAAGTATTTACGACTGAAATCCACTCTTACCTATCTAGATGGCCAGTAGACATAAGTATGGCGACCACGCTGTCATTTATTTTTACTGTCAGTTTGTCTCGTCATCTGGTATTTTCAAAATCTTATTGGACGCAAATATACATATAGCGTGCTTTCTGGAAAAACACCAGCTATTCGTGAAATCAAAGATAAGTGGTATGTCAAGCTCGGTTCATGGCTTTTTGTGGGGATCATCATTTTGCTATCAATCGGTATTCCTTATTTTTCGATTATCGTGACATCTTTGCAGAAAGTTAGGGGAGATGGTTTGCAAGCAGGGAATTTTAGTTTTGCCTCCTACCAGGAAGTGTTTACAAGTGGAAGTGCTGGATTGTCAGCATTTTTAAATAGTGTTGTTTTCTCCATAATCACAGCTGTCGTTACGGCGATTATTGGTTTGTTCATTGCCTTATACATTAAAAAAGGAGAAACGAAAAAGCAGCAAGTATTAGATTTCTTTAGTTTAATGCCTAACATTATTCCTGGAATTGTTTTTGTTGTTGGGTTAATTATGTTTTGGAATGCACCGTGGCTACCAGCGACCATTTATAATACGAAGACAATGGTTGTGGTCACGTATTGTGTACTTTTTTTACCGTATTCTGTGCAATATATAAAGTCCTCTTTATCACAATTAGATTCTTCGATATTCCAATCAGCAGCTATTTTTGGGAGAAGTAGTTGGGTTGTTTATCGACAAATCATCATGCCATTATTAATGAAGGGAATTCTAGCTGGGATGACGATGACGTTTATTATTTCAATGCGTGAGCTTGTCGCTGGATTACTTATTTTGCCCCCTTCAGTAGAGACTGGCGCAACATTTATTTACAGTCAATTTGAGCAAGGAAATGTCGGGGAAGGAATGGCTGTAGCAGTAATAACAGTCATCATGACCGTTATTTTCATGTTGCTGTTTGCCTGGCTACAAAAAAGGGGAGGGCATGCGGATGCTTAATATAGAGATTTTAGGTGGGGTCGGTGAGTATGGCCGTAACTGCTTTTTCATTGAAAATAATGGACATGCTATTTTACTCGATTGCGGAGTGATGAATAATCGACAGAAATCTCCTCCGAATTTAACACAAGCTCATGTGGCAAAGCTTGATGCAGTGTTTATTTCCCATTCACATATAGATCATGTAGGTGCTCTTCCTTTGCTTGAGACATTGGGATACAGAGGGCCGATCATTATGAGTAAAATGACTGCGCAGCAATTAAAACAGCCATGCCAACATACAAGAACCTTTCAACCAGAATCTATTGGAAAGTGGTTAGTTGTTAGTAACTGTCTTGCCTTTCAATGGGGCTACAGTGGACATTTAATAGGAAGTGTTTGGTATAAAATCCGGTTTTTTGAGGAGGTGATTTTTTACTCTGGCGACTATGTGGTGGATTCCTTTTTGTTGAAAGCAGAGCTGCCGATAGAGGACTGGACTGTATATGATGTAGCTATTATTGATAGCGGTCATGTGGAGAAGCGCATCAATAATTTAGAAGTATTGCAGCAAGTGTCAGAATTTATTCATGCAAATCCAAGCTGCCCAATTATTTTCCCGTCTTCTTTTTCAGGAAAAACAGCAGATGTTGCTATCTATCTTTTTCAGCATACGACAAGGGCGATACGTATTGATCATGAATTGTTGTCTTTATTTGATAATTATTATGAGGCACCTGAAAATTTATTGTCTACCAATACAATGTTGCAACCGTTTAAACTAGAATGTTTGGCAAAGATAACAGAAAGTGAAAACACCATTTATTTTATGCCTGAGCGTGATGAAGCGAAATTAGTGGAGCTACTTCATAAAAACCCAACAGCTATAGTGATCTTTACGGGATATTGGCATAAAGGCAACTATAGAATTCAATTATCCAAAAATCAACATAAGGAATTTTTTTATAAAACGCATCCAGATTATCATGATATCATCGCACTTTCTAAGAAAATAAATGCACATAAAACTATCTATTTTCACAGTTCATTAACGAATAGGGAAACGACTTTCTTGCAATTACTAAAGGAGGAGATCATATGAAGAAATTTTTCGTAACTTTTTGTTTAATAGGCATTGTACTTGTTAGCGCTATTAGCTTTGATTCCACACAAGCGAAAGCAGCAATTGAGCCAGAGCATGAAATTAAATTCAATATTAAATCTGAACTTTTTGCTGAATCAGATATTTTAAATGTTTTTCAAGCTACAAAAAAAGATGAGGTAAAGGTTTATTTCTTTGATACTCCAAATAAAGATTTTTTAAATGAGGATTATATCCACCGTTTGCGTGTCTACAATGGGAGCAATAAAATGGATATTACCTATAAAAAGAGATTTTTAAATACACCTTTAGATGAAGCGATCGCAATAACAGAAAGTCATGGTTTTACGGGAGCAGAGTCCAACTATAAATTTGAAATGGATATTAAGGGTGGTAATCGGACATTCACGATAAGTCGTAAGGAATCATTAAAGACTACATCTAAAGTTTCCTATGATACAGTCGATGCAAACGCTGCGAAAAAATTAATTTTAGACAATGTTCCGAAGAAAATTTTAAATTGGCATTCTGAAGCATGGTATCAAAATACATTATCTCTAGCTGTAGTTTATGGTCCTGCAAAGGCAACAACATATAAAGGAAGCTTTGCGGGCTATGAGGCAGATATTGAAGTTTGGCAATATCAAGGCGAGACGATGGTAGAGCTATCAACGAAAGAGGAAGATGCATTAAAGGCTGCTGTTATAGAAAAAGAATGGCATGATCAATTAGAATCTGCAGGTTATTTAAGCGTTGATCAACGTGGAAAAACGGCATTTGTAATGGGTATGTAATTTAAATTAATTCGCGACACTTCTAGGAATAGCGAGCAAGCTGTGGTGCTTGTCACTCGTTTGAAGAAGTGGAGCGAATTTTTTTCTTTTTGGTGTGAAGTAGAATTGAAGGTAAATAAAAACAAAGAAAAATTTGTTCTAACTTTTTCAATTTAGCTTACACTTACTATAGGACGAACTTTGTGTTGAACAGAGGAGGAAATAACATAGCGAAAAAGATGGGACTTGTCGCGCTACTTTTATTCGGTGTTTATGTGCTTTGTATGTATTGGTATATATTCCATAGCGACGGTGGTACAATACCACGAGCGTTGCAAGGAACAGCTGCAGATCCAGTGATGTTTATGTCTGAAAAAGAACTATATTTAAGTGGTGAATATTCTAAAATACGGAACTTCCTTTTCTTTGTTGCTACACCTTTGGAATGGTTAATTTATTTTATGATATTAATTATGGGTGTATCACGTTATTTCGAAAAGGTAGCGACGTCACAAACTAAATGGAAGCTGCTACAAAATGCAAGTTACTTATTCTTATTATCACTTTTATTATATGTTGTACTATTTCCACTCGATTATTATCGTTACAATTTAAGCAAAATTTATGGCATTAGTACACAAGGATTTTCGTCGTGGATGCGAGATGGCCTTATCGATTTTTGGGTTAACTTTGGCATGAGCTTTATTATTGTGTCTGTCATTTATTGGCTCATCAAAAAGAGTGCCAAAAGATGGTGGCTATATGCTTGGTTCTTAACGATTCCATTTACAATATTTGTGATGTTCATTCAACCTGTTGTTATTGATCCTTTATACAATGATTTTTATCCGTTAAAAAATAAGGAGCTAGAGGCGAAAATCTTGTCTATTGCTGCACAGGCAAATATACCAGCAGAGCATGTATATGAAGTCAATATGGCAGAAAAAACAAATGCCTTAAATGCCTATGTAACGGGTATTGGCAGTAATTCGAGAATTGTCCTATGGGATACAACCTTAAATCGTTTAACAGATAATGAAATATTATTTATTATGGCACATGAAATGGGACATTACGTTGAGAAGCATATTTATTTTGGTATTGCAGGGTACCTTTTGTTGTCATTGCTAGGATTATGGCTAACAGCAAAATGTATGAGGTGGTTGGTTAGACGTTACGGACAGGTATTAAAAATTAAAAAAATCAGTGATATAAGTTCTTACCCATTATTTTTACTGATAACATCTGTTTTATTATTTGCTTCAAGTCCTCTGTCCAATTATATTTCAAGGTATCAAGAAACGAGAGCCGATCAATATGCGATTTCACTTACAGGTGATCGAGAGTCGGCAGTTACTGCATTCCAGAAGCTGACGATATCTGGTTTAAGTGAGGTAAATCCAAAGTTACTTGTAAAATGGTTCCGTTATACACATCCACCAATGCTTGATCGTATTAATAAGGTAGCGGAGAAAGAAGGAGAGAAAAAAGAGGAGCCTTTAAAAGAAGTGCCGATAAAAGAGGAGCAGAAAAAAGAACATCAGAAAAAATAATAACGAAGTCTTTAATAGAAAAAGTGCAATACTAGGTTTTGTGAACAAATAGGTTGGGTATTATAAAATCAAAACTCATTTTTCGTTTCAATGTTAGGGGAATTGTTATGCGTAATATTGTCGTTATTACACTTTCATCGGTATTAATCGCCTTTGCTTACAATTTTTTGTTAATTCCACATGAGATTTTAAGTGGTGGTTTAAGTGGGATTGCCATTATGCTAGGGATTATCACACCAGTGAATACAGGGATTTTAAATTTACTTTTGAATTTACCATTGCTTATTATAGGGGTCATGAAGCTAGGGAAGCGGTTCATTGGATACACTATACTTTCGGTCGTCGTCCTATCAGTAAGCTTGTATATTATTCCTGTTTATAAAGCTACACAAGAACCGATTCTTGCCTCTTTATTTGGCGGAGTTATTGTAGGATTGGGGACGGGTATAATTTTTCGTGCATCGGGTTCCTCTGGAGGTTTTGATATTATAGCGATGCTACTAAGTCGCAAACGGGATTTTCCGCTCGGTACATTAATCTCCGTAATGAATGGGATTGTTGTAACTATTTCCGGATTCGTTTTTAGCTGGGACGCTGCATTACTAACACTCGTATCGATTTATGCTACAGGGAAGGTTGTTGACACCATTCATACGAGTCATATTAAATTGACGCTAATGATTATTACGAGCAAGGGCGAGGAAGTGAGGCAGCTGCTACTATCTAAGCTTTATAGAGGTGTCACTATTGTGGATGCGAAGGGTGCTTATTCAGGCGAAGGACGTAAAGTTTTAATAACCGTCATTACGCGCTATCAGCTTGCCGAAGTTAAAAGCATGATAAAGGAAGCGGATGAAAAAGCCTTTGTTAATATATTACAAACAGTAGAAGTCATTGGCATGTTTGATAGAGGCTTAAAGTAGGCGATATCGGGGGAGAAATGCCCCCGATATAACGCTTGAGCAAATATCGTGTTGCTGCCGCTACGCTTTCGCACAGAAAACATTTTGTTGCTGCCGCTACGCTTTCGAAAACGCCTATCAGAGGGAAATCAATCTAAAAATAAATAGTTATTCCCTTCTACACACGTTATTGGTTATAATAAATATAATCGAACGTGTGTTTTTATATTGTTGGAGGGGATTAATATGGACAAAGAAACAATTCATGCGTATTGCTTAAAGCTTCATGGTACAACACATGATTACAAAGTAGAATGGGCAGCGGATCGCTATCATATTGGGGGAAAAATGTATGGGATGATGGGCGGTGATGCAACTGGAAGACCGGTACTTACATTGAAATGTGAACCTAATCGAGCTGAGGAGTTAAGAGAAGCTTATGAAGGTATTATTCCAGGTTATTATATGAATAAAACACATTGGAATTCAATCTATATGGATCTAGATGATGTGCCGATCGATTTAGTTGAAAATCTAATCAAACATTCTTATGAGCTAGTTTTCGGAAAGCTAACAAAAAAAGCTCAGCAAGAGATTAATTTAAAAATTTAAAAAGATAGATAAATTAAAAGACATTACTTATTAGTCATATAAAATATGTAATGTCCTTTCTTATTCAACTAGCGCGCCTTTTAGTTGAACAAGGAAGTTATTTTAAAAGATATTCTTCTAATAATGCTCTTAAATCAAATCTATTCTTGTATTCTAATTATTTTCGTATATATTTTTCTATTATTTATTTGTTATTTCTTTGCTGTAGTAAAAATATTGCTAGACCAATTAAGATGAGTGCGATTCCTATACCTTGTTGTAAAGAAATGACCTCATCCAAAATGAAATAAGCGAGTATGCAAGTTCCAAACGTCTCTCCTAATATGCTCATTGAAATAACTGAGGTACTTAGCCATTTCAACAACCAATTAAAAATCGTTTGCCCTAATATCGTTGCAATAAATGCTAATCCAATAAAGGACAACCAGGTTTGTGTGGAATAATTAACGAAAGAAATTTGCTGGCTGAAAACAAAAATACTTAAAAATAGTGCACTACTGGTATAACCGATGATTGAATAAGGGATAAGAGATAGCTTTTTACGAATATACTGGCCAATGAAGAAGTAGGCCGTAATAACACCTGCTGCAATAAAAGCAAGTATATCGCCAAATAATGCCTGTCCACTAATTTGAAAATCTTGCCATCCAATGACAATACTTCCGGTAATCGCTACGAGACAGCCCATTATAGCACCTTTACTGAAGCGCTCTTTGAATAGAAAATAACCGCCAACCATTGAAAAAAGTGGCTGTAATGTGACGATGACAGTCGAACTTGCTACTGATGTGTAATTTAATGATTCAAACCACAATAAATAATGTGCTGCCAGAAATAAACCTGAGAGTAATCCAAGTCCCCATTGTTTTTTTGACAACGAACCTAATTCTTTACGGTTCCTTTTATTTACTAATAAAAATGGCAAAAGCATGACTGCTGCAAAAAGCATCCGATAAAATGCTGTAATTGTCGCAGGTGCATCTGCTAATTTCACAAAAATTGCTGAAGTAGACAATGCAATTACGCCCAAAAATAAGGTAGTGTAAGAAATAAGCGGTGATTTCAATACTGTTCCCCCTTGATGTTTGTTTACTATAATAAAATTAATATATTATAATGTACAAATGTAAGTATAAAATATTTATGTTATTGAAAAAAGCATTATTTCTCTATGTTTAGTATGTCAGCACAAAAGGCATCAAACATACATTATTTTAAAGGGGTATTTGCTATGAAAAATCATCGCTTAGGACAAACAGTATTAAACTATCGTAAGAAAAATGGTATGACAATTCGTGAGTTTGCTGAATATGCAGGAATTAGTACATCACTTATTAGCCAAATTGAAAGAGGACAAGGGAATCCGTCGTTAAGTGTACTAGAGTTAATTGCACAAGCACTAAACGTGCCACTTTTTACTCTGTTTGTTAATGAAATTGATACAGATTCCCTCATTTCCAGAAAGCAAGATCGAAAGAAAGTATATCGTGAAAATAGTGACCATATTGTCTATGATGTATTAACACCAGACTTTATGAAGGCGCATATTGAACTCTTAATGATGGATTTGAATGCACATACTACTACTACAGAGAGTCATTACTCACATGACGATAAAGAAGAGATTGCTGTGGTTATGAAAGGTCAAGCATATGTTGAACTGGAAGGAACCGAATATTTTTTAGATGAAGGAGATGTCGTACGCATTCCACCGAATGTTAAACACCGATTTTTGAACAAGAGTGATGAAACTAATCATATTTTATTTGTATTAACCCCATCATTAGTTTAAATAGCTCCTCAAATGTAAATATATAAAGAGACAGGTGTGTTGATTAACCATTTTTATACATTCGAAGAGGCTGATTTCCGCTACGGGCTACTCGCTTTCCTGCGGGCGAGCGCCGAGCCGCTTCCTCCGCTTCGCTCCGTGCAGGGTCTCGTCTGTCTCGCTTTCCCGCGGGAGTCGAGTAGCCCTACGCTACAATCAGTTAAAATGGAAATATATCAGCAAAATAGTAACAAAAAAATCCATTTATCGCGCAATATTAAACCTATTTTTTCCTAATCAACACGCCTGATAAAGAGAGAGTGACTTTAACCCCACAAAGCAGTATACAATCGAAAATGAAAAAGGACTCTGCAATTTTCACCAGCTTTACTGCGGAGAAAGCAGATTCCTTTTTCATTTGTGTAACTAGTTATATCCACGTTCACCAAATGGCTGAAGCGTGTCGAGCCATTTTTGTTCTAGCTTTTCTAACTCTTTTTTTGGATCGAAATAGCCCTCTTCTTTTTTCTTCAAATATTCCACAACTTCAATATCAAAAGCATCATTGCCGAAAGTGTTGTAATCAGCTTGTAGCTCTTTGTTTGTATGTGTTTTCGTTTTTAACATAAATTGAAAGCCGTTTAGGCGTTTTAAATTATTGAAGCTGCCTACAAACACTTTACCATTTTGTTTATTGGTCATTGTAAAAACGCCAGCTTCGATTTTTATCTCTTTATACATTTCCTTTAATTCTTTTTTATGGTCCATTGGAAACCCTGCTTTCTTATTTTTTTACCCAGTAGGCACTGCCATCCTCTTTCCGGTCCATGAAGCCGTATTCGATTAAATAGCGACGTATTTGCACATAGTCCTCATACATTGGTTGGATCATCTCATTTAATTCTTTTTCTGAATACTGTTTTGTTTCATTGAAAATCTTGGTAATTGCACGGAGTATTACAATTTTATGCTTTTCACGTTTTGGAAAGCGGACTAGCTCCTTATCAATACCGTTTGGAAAGTACTTTTCAAGTAGCTGCTGTTCTTCAGAAATCGTAATATTATAGCGATCATCAACCATCGTAGCCGTTTTGTGAATTGGTACAAAGCTGTCTTCCTTTTGATTTTGTTCTTTTAATAACTCCATCATCGCAAGAAAAGTTTTCGCTTGACGTTCCTTTTCTTTAAGAGCAAAACGATGATGACGTATCGTTGTAGCACTACCAATTTCAAGTTCTTCTTTAACTTCTTGATCAGTTTTTCCTTCATAAAATAAACGTAAAATATGACTTTGATGATCAGTTAGTCCTGTCATTTTTTTATTAAGGCTATTTAAATAATGAAATACAGATTGGTGTGCAGCAGTAATATGACGCTGCATAAATTTTTCTGCCTCGTAGAGTACGCCTTCATATGGATAAATAATACCCTTTTCAATTTTTTCCCCGCAAAGCAAACAAGTGAAGTGTGTTGCTTCATCAATGTAGCCTTTTTTAATGTCATGGATTGGAGCTTGCCAAAATAATTCATTTACATCCATTGGATATCCTCCTGAAAAAACAAACGAATAATTATTTTGTTTGTTTATTTATATATAAAATAACAAATCGTTTGAATAAAATCAATAAAAAACACATCATTTAATAAACGATGTGCGAAAGTGTTTATTTATTTTTCTTTTTAAAAATAATGATAGATAAAATAGCTAGTACAATAATTGTGACGAAAATAATAATAATACTTGTTGATATACTTAGAATATTTCCATGAAGGTCATAGACAATACCATACATTATTTTATAGTCTTCCACCTGTGAGGCAGGCGCACCTTCGAAAACCTTGGAAATTGAGCTCTCCATAAAGGCATTACGTAATAGTAAAGTTGTATGGCTAATAGGGAAATACATAATAAGATTTTGAGCAAAGGTTGGGAGTGCACCAACCGGTACGTAAACTCCACATAAGAAACCGAGAGCCGTACCGACGATTGTACTGAGAGTTGAAAACGAATGTTGAGTGTTAGCGAGTAACACAAGAAAAAGATTAAAAACACTGGCCAGTAACACAGATAAAAATAATATTCCTACTACTTTTATTAAATCTCCAATGCTTAGTAGCTCACCGCCAGTTGTTGCGATAAAAATTTCACAGCCAATAAGGGCGATAAGGGAAAAGATACAGCCAATGATAAAGGCATTTAATACATAGCTAAATTGAATGGTTGCTCGAGAGATAGGGGCTGTGAGAAAATCAGCTTGCGCTTTAGATTCAAGATCCCTAACAGCAATGCCATACGCAGCAAGTGTAGAAGAAACAGCGGTCATAGAAAGTAAACCAGCGACAATCCATTCATTGACCATCGTTACTAAAGCTGGAGTAGCCTTTGTCACTTCTTCAATTGCATTTACTTGCATTTTTTGAAGAAATACTGCGTATAGGACAATGACAATAATGACAGAAAGCAGCGAGTAGAAGACTTGTGTTTTATCACGTCTGAAAACCTTGTTATTTCGTTTTACTAAGCTAAATAATGCCTCCATTAAGCTGCACCACCCTCGGCCATAATATGAAGAAAGACATCATCCATAGTACCTTTGATTACCTCAAACGAAGCAATAAGTGGCTCTGCTTTTTTTAATAGCGCTAAAGCATGAAGTGTGGATTCGACTCGGATGGAGAAAATACCTAACTTTTCTGTATAGGAGATAGCATTTTCCTCGAGCCACTTTATCCCTTCAGAATTATGATGAAAAACAAGTGCCATTGAATCGTAGGCGTGTTTTGTTTTAAGAGCATCTGGTGTCCCTTCAGCAACAATTTCTCCTTGCTTTAAAACGATGACTTGATGAGCGACTGCCGCTTCCTCCATATAATGCGTTGTCAAAAAAACCGTCATGTTTGTTTCTAGCTGTAGCTGCTTAATGGCTTGCCAAACGAATTGCCGCGTTTGTGGGTCAAGACCAGTTGTCGGTTCATCTAAAAACAATATATTTGGTCGATGGATCAGGGCGCGAGCGATATCAGCACGCCTTTTTTGACCACCTGATAAAGTGCCGTATTTGCGCTTTTCTATATCTTCTAAATACAAATATGTTGAAACGAATTGATAATTTTCGGCTAATTGTTTTTTCGATAAGCCATATGTTTTACCACGGTGAAGGATATTTTCCTGCACCGTTAATCGTTCATCTAGTAAACTTTGTTGGAATACGACACCAATGGATTTTCGAATTTCAGCATTGTCTTTGTTTTCATCAAGGGTATAGCCATTAATTGTAACCATACCGCTTGATTTTTTTAATAATGTACAGAGTATTTCAATGGTCGTTGATTTTCCCGCACCATTCGCACCTAAAAAGGCGAAGAGGGAGCCCTGCTTAACTGTAAATGAAATACCCTTTACGGCCTGATGAACCCCATACTGCTTACATAAATTTTCAACTTGTATAGCAAAGGTCATGTTGTTTATTCCTTTCTTTTTTGAATTTCTTGATTGATTTTTGCAATATCATTTTTTTGAAGTACATAAATAATGCACCAAGCGATAAAGAAAATAATAGCTTCACTTATAAAAATAGATGTAATGCCGGAATGTTCAAACCAATCCCCGAAATAGCCTGCAATCATCACACACAGCGTAACTGCAATTACATGTAGAATAAACTGGGCAATAAAAGGTAAACGCTCAATATCAAAGATGGTAGACAGCAGACCTATTACAGCTCCAAGTATAGCGGCGATGATAATTTGTTCAAGTAATTCCGGCCCTGACATCACAGTGTTATTAGATAGGACACTTAATGTTACTAAGACGTAGGAAGAGCTAAGTGATATGAGTAGTCCGATAATCATCATGCGAATAAATTTCATATTATGAGTCCCTCCCAATCCCTAAGTGGTGTTTTAGTTCTTTTAAATATTTCCGGCTAACATGGACGGATACATCGTTTTCTAAAATCAGTTCTGTTGAACCGATTTTCCCCATTTGAATAGAGGCAATTTTATTAATGTTGACGAGTGTTGATTTGCTGACTCTGACAAAATCCTTCGCTAATTGTGCTTCCAGCTCATACAGTTTACGCTTCGTCTCGAATTCCTGCTCTTCCGTCTGCAAAAAAACTTTTGCACCCTCTGCGTAAATGGAGTAAATATCGGAAATTTTTAGCATATGAATTTCCTGTTGAAAGTAGCCATCTAGCATCGTTGTTTGTGAAGCTTGTAGTTGCTTCATCAGTCGTTCAATTTGCTCGTTGTATTCCTTCGCATGTATATGAACCTCAGTTTCATCCAGCGAGCTATTGATCGTTATATGAATTTTCATTGGAGGCCTCCTTTGCTTCTCTCCGTTAGGGAGAAACACTGAATCAGGTAATAATAATGTAGCATAGAAAAATTTGGGTTGGAGAAATTCTTGGATAAGAGGTTAAATTTTATAAATAACAGGCTCAATTTTCACTATATATGACTTTGCTAAATGTGATGAAGTAGAAAAATAGGCAGGTTCAAGGCATAATGGAGTTATTGAGTCACGAGGGGTTGCTTCTATGTTTATTTTTGACAAGCACATGTTTATAACATTATGTATTGGTTTAACAGGTGCGATTTTATTTAATTTATTACATATTCCGATGCCGTGGTTGCTTGGTGCTATAACAGCAGTACTAATTATGCAGTTATCGACGGAAGTACAATTGAAATGGCATAGATATTTTCGTAATTTCGGTTTAATCGTTGCGGGGTATTCCATTGGTTTTGCGTTTACACCAGAAGCGGTGCAGGATATTAAACAATTTTTAGGAAGTATGATTGTATTAAACGTAATATTTATCGTACTGTTTTTTTGTGTTAGTTATGTAGTAGCAAAACGTGCGGATTTAGATTTTGCGACTGCGTTGACATGCTGTGTACCTGGTGGCATGTCACAGGTTGTTGCCTTTGCTGAGGAGCAAGGGGATATGGATATGGTCGTGATAACGTTCTTCCAAATATTACGGGTTCTTTTAATTGTCGGCTTTGTACCATTAATGGTGTCAGGCTCTGGGGGAACTGGTGTAGTTGTCAACGGAGCGTATTCATGGAGCCTAATAGGATTACTTGCTGTGTGTGGGGTAGCGGGGTGGCTGGCACAAAAGGTGAAAATACCAACAGGCTATATGCTTGGTCCGGTGTTTTTATTGATGGGCATTAATATAGCAGGAATGGATGTTCCGAAATTACCTTTGTCACTACTTCATATTGCGCAGCTGATGCTTGGAATTTACATTGGACTATTATTGAAAAAAGAGGATTTACACTTATCGAAGAAGCATGTGTTTTACGCATTTGTATCGGCGGGTGTCTTTATTGGCGCGGCATACGGCTTAACATTTATCATGAAGGGTTTGTACGGCCTTGATTTTAGGACAGGCTTTTTAAGCATCGTACCAGGCGGGCTCGATCAAATGGGGATTATCGCCGCTTCTGTTCATGCAAATGTGACAATCGTTACTGCATTTCAGTTATTCAGAGTGTTGGTCGTATCTATTTTCCTTGTACCGTTTGTTAAAATGTTTGTGAGAAAAGTGAAAACGTAAAGAGGCTGGTGACTTTACTAGCCTCTTTAAATTTTGATTAAAGAAAATTGGTAGAAGTGTGGCTCTGATAGAAAGAGCTTGTTTTTCGATAAAAGCCCAAATAGTTTCGATAAAATGAGATTTTGTTTCGATAAAAGCTCAAATAGTTTCGATAAAGAGCGATTTTGTTTCGATAAATTTTCAAAGTATTCCTATAAAACGAACGAAAGGAGCTTCTTCGTTCCTCTACATGCTCACTGCAGGATCTCATCTGTAATGCTAATCTCCAAGGAGTCGCCCAGCCGGAACGAAGATTAACTAATACATGGCATATGTTTGGTGATGAGCCAGAAATGTTTGGATATTCATAAAAACCTGAAAGTAAAAAAATATTTTCCAAATTCCCTGAATTATGGTATTATAAAGTTAACTATAATGAACGGAGGTGAAAAGGAATGAATAAAAACGCTACGAAAACATGTGTAAATATAGATACAGCTATGTATTTTGCATATGTAATTACTTTCGATTTTGCGAACAACGGGAGAGGTCTGTCCATTTTTAAGCAAAATCAAATATCAAACGTAGCGGATTAACCATTCTTTTTCACAAACTATTTAGGAAAAGACTGCTTGTTAATGGAGCAGTCTTTTTTGTGTCTATAGATGTTTTTCGCACGTTTCATTGGAGGAAAAAACGATGCAAATTAAAGCTGAACAACTACAAAAAATTATTGGTGGAAGCGTATTATTTGAAGGGCTTCAATTAGAAGTAAATACAGGAGAACATGTTGCTATTGTCGGTGTCAATGGCAGTGGGAAAACGACTTTATTACAGTTATTAGCTGGTTTGGATACACCGGATAAGGGACGTATTATAAAAAGTAAGGAAGCGACGGTTGGCTACCTTCATCAAATTCCGAACTATCCTATGTTATCCGTAAAGGAAGTGCTGGAGGAAGCATTTGCGGAAATCTATGCATTAAAGGAAAAAATGACAAAGCTTGAGCAGGAAATGCAGTTAGCGGTAACAGATAGGATACTGCAGCAATATGGTCTTGTGCAGGAACAGTTTATGCTACAGGGCGGCTATGAAATGGATGCGCAATTAGCGATGATTGCAAACGGTCTAGGTATTACGCCATTGCTTGAACAACCTTTTAGTAGCTTAAGTGGTGGGGAGAAAACGAAGGTTATGCTTGGGCAAATCCTTTTGAGTAATCCTTCTATTTTGCTATTAGATGAACCTACGAATCATTTAGATATGCAGGCAATTGAATGGCTAGAAAATTATGTGCGAAACTTTGCAGGAATCGTTATTGTCGTATCACATGATCGCCATTTTATGAATCAAATGGCTCAAAAAATAATTGAAATTGAAGATGGAGAGGCATTTACGTATATTGGCAATTACGATGCATTTGTTGAGCAAAAAGAGGCTAAGGTTGAACAGCAATTTGCTCAATATGAAGAACAGCAAAAGAAAATAAAAAAAATGCAGGAAACAATTAAACGCTTAAAGCAATGGGCAAATGAAGCGAATCCGCCAAATGCTGCCTTACATCGACGTGCTAAAAGTATGGAAAAAGCACTAGCCCGTATAGAGCGTGTGAAGAAGCCTGTAACGAAAAAGAAAATGAATTTAGCTTTAACGATGGCTGAGCGAAGTGGCAAAGAAGTTGTTCAAATGAAGGGGATTAGCCATGCATTTGAGAAACCGCTATTTAAGGAAAGTGATTTAGCGGTTTACTTCGGAGAACGACTGGCGATTGTTGGTGACAACGGTAGTGGGAAATCAACATTATTAAAAATGGTGTTAGGTGAAGTTGAACCTCATAAAGGTATCTGTCATGTCGGCAGTAGCGTGAAAATTGGCTACCTTTCACAGCAATTTGAGCATAAAAATCCTGCCATTCGTTTAATAGATGCCTTCCGTGAGAGCGTCTCTGTGTCAGAGGCAGAGGCACGTCATATTCTTGCTCAGTTTTTATTTTATGGCTATGACGTCTTCAAAAAAGTAAAGGATTTAAGTGGCGGCGAAAAGATGCGTTTACGTCTAGCGCAGTTAATGCATGAGGATATTAATTTATTAATGCTGGATGAGCCAACCAACCATTTAGATATTGAAGCGAGAGAGGTATTAGAGGATACACTGGAGTCCTTTGAAGGAACCATTATTGGCGTCTCACATGATCGTTATTTCTTACAAAAGATTTTTACAAAAGTTGCATGGATTGAGCATCAAACGATTCAAGCATTCGAAGGCGATTATGAATGGGCAAGGCAAAAACGTTTAGAAATAGTTAAAGAACCAGTAATAAAGGAAGTACATGAAAAGACCTATGCTGCTAAAAAAGAGTTACCGATTGAAGAGCAAATTGAAAAGCTCGAAATGAAATTAAAGGAGCCAACACTTGCTAAGGAGCAGCGTCAAAAGTTTGAACAGCAGCTAGAGGATTTATATGAAAAATGGATTGAGGGAGGAACAGAGCATGCATAAAATTGAGCACATCATGCAGCTAGATATTGATTATATTAAAAGTTTTAGTAAGATGGAAACATGGAATGAAGGAGTATTATTTTATAATAAGGAAATGCCAACCTATTACGACGCCAATCATGCACACATTTGGAGGAAAGTTGTCGAGCCAAATATATTTTTAAAGAACATAAAAGACTACTATCAGTCAAAATCTCTCATCCCAAGATTGTATTTATACAACGTGGAGGAAAATCAGTCATGCATAGAGGCATTAGAGATTCATGGCTTTCAATATGAAAGTTTTACAGATGATGTACAGTGTTGGAATGGTGAATACTCGCAACTATCACAAAATCCAGCCATACAAATTGAACGTGTAACAGCTGCCAATATGGAGGAAGCATTAGCCGTAGAAATGAGTATTTCTACATTTGGAGAGCCTGCATTAATCAAACAAGCTTTTGAGAAAACCTATCATTCTCCGCATTTTACGTATTATTTATTAAGAGTGGATGGCAAAGCTTGCTGTACTGCCAATATTTTTATCTCAGGGAATCAAGGAAGAATTGAGAGTGTAGCGACGATTGAAAGTTACCGAGGACGAGGATTGATCGGATATATTTTACAGCATATTCAACAAGAGTCAGTAAAGCAAGGCTTAGAATATCTGTGGATTTTGCCTATCAATGAACAGGTTGCAAAAGTCTATGACAAGGCAAACTTCAAATCGGTAGGCAAAATAAAATCAATTCATGCCTTTACTGAGGGAAAAAGTATTAACGAGATACGACAAGATTCATAATTAAGATAAAAAATTTCGCCATACTCCTGTGGAACCGTGATCCAAGGTAGATTATTCCACAGGAAAAGAGCGAAATTTTTTTACTCTGAATTAAAGTTAGATAGGGAGATTAACTGCCCGTAAAAGCCTATTTGGTGAAGCCTAATAATCAATGGGGGATGAAGAAAACCCTCACTGATTTATCATAACAACGTCGAATTCTGCATCCATTTTAAATGGATACTTTTTAGTGGGATTGATTCAGTCCTGAAATATGTTTCAAACATAGTACGAACATAGCTTGTGACAAGGTAAAGTGGTAAAATTTCTATTATAATAAATGGAGCAATTTTGGATTGAATTGACTATTCGGAATTTTGAGTTATTGTTCAAAAGAAGGATTTTCAATCTTTAAAAGTTTTTTACTTGAAAAAATGGCGTATTCGATTTATTGTCTTTAGAGATACTTGTTTAATGGACTTGGAGGATATGAAATGCACGGAATTTATATACGCTATAATGTCTCAGAAGAAACCCCAGCAGCACAATGGCCCAAAAAAATGGATGCATTTGCGTATGTTCAACGAGGAAAACCACAACAAGACAATGACTTGCTGTCGAAGGAAGAGATAAAAAGCCACGCAATTCGCTATATTAAAAGCTTAAAAGACAATGCAAGTGAACATTTAGTAGAACAACGCAATGGTGAAATTGAGCACTTTGATCGACGCTTTATGGAGTCCTTAAAGCTTAAGGAAAACATTGATTCGCAGCTTATTAATCTAGAAGAAATTCGTTTACTATTACAGTTAATGAATGTACTGAATTTATCGCATGGTTTCGGTGAAAATGCTGGAAAGCTACTACGTCAAATTACCCCATATGCAAAAGAGGTAGAGCACCCAACATTCCAAACAACTCGTGTAGAGCGACATTTTTACTCAGAATTAATTGAACAAATTGAAGCAGTATATGCACGAATTATGCGTCAACACAACCCATCAACAACAGAAATGCAGCATTCAGAAAAGCTATGGACAGCAGTTTGTGAGCAAGCGATTGAAAAGGTAGAATCACGAATTGAACGTTTGTCTTCTATCAAATTAAAGCATGAGAAAAATTTGTTAGAGTTTAGTCAATTAAAACAGCAAAATATCGAGGCAAAGGAACGTCTAGATCTTGCTGTTAATGAACTTGATGCTATTTTAAATGTATTAGAATCATAAAGGCTTTGTTAATACTTATATAATGCGGTTTGAGCGGGGTTAGCTACGAGCTAGCCCCGCTTTTAGCCCATTTTCCAATAGCACGGTCAATTATATGTCGATAATTTTATCTTCGATTTTCTTTCAATACATACCCGTATGTTGTATGGATTATTTCGGGAGTATACCTCAATCGTTCGGCAATGGCTTTCACAGGAATATCATTATTCATCAAAATTGTAGCGTGTGTGCGCTGTAATCCATGTATAGTGGTACTAGCACCCAACAGCTGTTATTTTCTACTACTTGAATTTTTGATACTATTTCTTTTTTGTTTCTCCAACTTCTTCTGTAGAATTTAATCTTTCCATTAACATAATTAATACATTTATCCATAAAACTAATCGGATCAGGTTTATTAGGTGTCTAAAAATTTGACTAAATCTGCTTGCGGTGTTTGCAAATCGAGAGTTGAGAAACCCAATGGTGGAATACAAAAAGCATGAGATAACAAATAAATTTTGGATTTTTTATCTCACGATTTTATATTTGTGACAAAGTGATTTTCTTTATAAATATAGATTCGCCATACTCAAAATTAAAAGGTTTTTTCTCTAATTCATCTATGCCCCAACCTTTCTCTTCACGTTCTTTTATACTTTGCCTAAAAGGTTTTTCATATCCCGCTTTCGTCATTAAATCCATAAAAGGAATTTCAAGAATTTTGGAGAGTTTTTGTATAACTTCAGGTGTAGATATCTTTCTGCCACATTCAATGGGGTGTGGCTTTTATTATGTATAAAAAGATGATGGAAAAGTGTTGTAACAGTTGAACAGATAAGGTGAATATTGTTATATCGGTAGTCTTCTTTATTGATTTAGACCTAGACCTAGACCTAGACATTACATATTTTAAACTAAATGGGCATTTTGCATAGGTCTATTAATCAAGGATACATATAGATAACAAGACCATACTATTAGGAGGCTAAAAGAATGAATAAAGATCTTCTACTTACGTTAATGAATAGGGTTATAAGAGTGGATCGGGGAGGACCTGAATCACGTATAGGAAAGTTATTGGCTGCTGAAGACGATCATTTTGTATTATTAACTGAAAAAGATGGGATTGTTTATTACAAAACACAACACATTAAAAGCATTACTCTTAACTCAAGAGATGGGATGGAATTTAATGTTGAAGATCCAGCGGCAGATTCGTACTTACTTGCACCTGATTTTAAAACAGTAGTAGGTAGCCTACGACATCATTGGGTTAAAGTGAATCGTGGTGGTCCAGAAATGTTAGAAGGAATAATGGATGAAGTTTCGGAAGATTATATTACTATTTTCTCTAAAGAAGAAATTATTCGTCTAGCAATGTATCATGTTCGAAATATTAGTTTAGGAACAACTAGTGAAAAAGCAGCTGAAGGAAAGAAAGATCAAGGAAAAAATAATGAAAATAAAAATAGTGAAGTAAATGATAGTGATGAAAGCTCTAATAATAAGACAGAAAACAATAATAAACAAAAAAATGAAAAAGCGGTGAATGATAGAGGGAGAAATGTGAGAAATCGAAGAAGGTAAGGTATTGATTTATAATAAATTTATGAAAACATAAGGTAGCTAAAATGAATGTGGATAGTTCAATTACGAAATGATTCGATGCACGAATTGTCATAGGAACATCCTTTTAGGCTAAATGACGGAATCATTTCGTATTTCTGTAAGCGCTCGCCAAAAGATTCACTTGTATATATTGAGAACCTAAATCCGTGTGTACAATTAGTTCTGGTGCTGGATTTTGCGCTGCTACTGTGCTATCGATTGTTTCTAAATCAGTTCACTCGCCATTTTACGATCGAATTTATACACTACAAATTTCTTTGTATGACAATCTAAAACCTACGTCAAATAACCTTCAACAGCACTTAACTCCCTAGTTCCTTCAATTGGAGAAAGGAATTTAATCCATTTATAAATTATGACTTCCGACACACCATATTGGTTACTAATTGATTGACCTGTGTACCAGAGCGATAAAGCTCGAATACTGTTTGTTTCAATTCTTTATTTTACTTATTTAGACTTATTGTCGGACACGTCCTCTCTTATGCTCAATTGAATTAACCGAGATATGTATGTCCATTCATCTATAATACATCCATACAATAGTATTTTTTATAAATGCGTAACACTTTATTAAGTGATTTGAAGCTGAACTAATATGAATAATTAGTTCGGCTTTTATTTATGACTTAAGTGAATTTAGGGAAATATGAATGTTCAACTCTCTCTTATGATTGAAAAAAACTGAATAATCGACATGAGTGATTTTTTTATCAAAATTTCGATAAACTATTAGTTGGTTTAGTGCAAAAACTTTAACAAAAAAGGCAACCGCTACAATTGTTTTAAATTCGTGGTCTCCTTCCGAAATTGACTTGCCAATTGCCATTGTCCTCCGCACACTGTTATCCTTCCTACATTCGCTTCAACGTGCACAGCTGAAAAAACGTTACCAGAAGTTGTCCTAACCGCTGAACCTATGTGATGTCTTCTGTATAATTGTGTTCTATTACTCTCTCTGCGCTTCTTTAATCAATTCATAGTCTCTATCTTCTAAAGGTATTGCTTTTAACATAATTAATCTCTCCTAAACAACATAAAAAGTAAATTAGTTTTCGGCTTTTTCAAAAGCAACAATCCTTACGAAAAGAGCCTTGATAAAAGGAAACTAAAAACAACAAATTCTCTATTCATAATAAAGTTCATCTTGGACACCATTTCCTACGCTGAAATGGTGGTGTACATAGCAAGATAGATGCGTTTTATAAAAAATACTCAGAGAAGGAGGCTTAGAAGCATCTCCTTTTCTGAGTACATAGTTATTACACTTGATGAACAGTCTGAATATGTGAAAGGTTAAAATAAGTTGAATTAGATTTCCCGTTTTGTATCTCAATAATTTGATCTTTTACATTTATTACTCTACCTATATGGGAAAATTCTTTTCCAAGATTGAATACAACAAGTTTTTCTCTAAGTTGGTCAATTTGAGACCCGAATGTATTGTTTAGTGACTGATTGTTAAGAGGTGACAGACTTAAAAATTCATTTTCACTTATTCCGTAAGGAAACTGATCCTTAGAATATGGACTGAGCCATTTCAAATGTTTTGTTAAAATGAACATTGTTTTGTAAATGGGAGACTCAAATACAAAATAATCATTCATAATAGACGATATAACCCCATGTAGCGCTTGATTTCCTGTTACAAAAATCTCCACATGTATTCCTTTTGCATGTGAAAGTATATTTGTAAGGGTTAGGTCCTTATCAGACAGTTGAGAATTATATCTCGATGTTTCTGAAGGGGGTTGAACATTATTTTCATTGTTATAATCTATTTCTAAAGTTTGAATATGGTCGATTGGTAAATAGACGAACATATTTCCATCATAAATAACAATAATGTCACTACCCGAGTCAATTACTGAACCTTTTAGTATCTTACCTCCCGAGAGTTTAATTATAACAATTTCCTTATTTAGACTTTGCAATAACATAATTAAAATTTACCTCCATTTCTATTCAAGTACTCAAACTATCCACAAATACTAACTGAATAAAGTAATCTATAATACATCCAGCCATTAAGCTAATTGGGATGATTAAGATGCAACTTTAAGATATCCCCTAATTTTCCGTGTTTTAAAATAAACATCAAAGTTAGTGTTGCTTAGGGTATCAATAGGAGTCAATTATGCACAGATGCCTCCTCCAATTTGCGAGACTTGCAACTCGTAAAAGTAACGTTTCTAGTTCCCAATCCAATAATCGCAATGTACCAATCATCACGGTTGGAAGACTAATTAGTTAGAGATACCGTATTAATTAGTCCCATGAATGTTTTACAATCTACACAACTTATTCATTTGAAATTGCTTTTATGTCAATATTTTTTTTGGGGCTTTACTGTGATAAAGCGCATCACGAAGTTAACATTCTCCTATTACCCACAAACTAAATGGTTTCGATTGAATTATTTAATCAAATAGGGCGTCTACTTTATCGTTTCTTTATCTAAAAAAGCGTTCATCCTTTTAGGATAAAGCACCTCTGATTGTTTAATAACGAATAACTATTTTTGTTCGGTTGAGATTAGGGACCTAACTACTAGTATAGAAGTCTCTTTATTCCAAACTTTTTTAATAATACATTGCATGTGTTCGGATTTACTTGAACTCATGTCTTTTTATGTTAATACCACGAAAGTAAATCAAACCTATGCTTTACAGTATACTATTTTAATATTTGAGTAATTTAGTATAAATATTAGAGAAAATAGGTATAAAACCAAGGGAGTTTTAACTTTTTACATATTTATACTACGACGGCATCACTAATCTAATGTATGAGGGAAAAACTTAGTATTTTAGTCTAACAATAAGTTATTTTTCAGAATAAAATAAAATTCCTTGAAGGTGAAAATACTATGCAAACATTAGATATAATAACAATACTGACATTTTTAGTTACTCTTGGTTTCATTTTTTGGAGACCTAGAAATATGAATGAAGCTATTCCTGCATTGGTTGGTGCTATTATTGTAATACTTTGCGGTAGTGTAACCATGACAGATCTACTTATAATTATACAAACAATCAGTGATGCTGCGATTACCATTATGGCTACAATTGTTATGGCGATTGTATTAGAAAGCTTTGGGTTCTTTAACTGGGTTGCAGAACTGCTTACTGAAAAAGCAAATGGGTCTGGCATTCGATTATTCTGGTATGTCAATCTCCTATGCTTTCTCATGACACTCTTCTTTAATAATGACGGTAGTATTTTAATAGCAATACCAATATTAATTATGTTATTAAACAATATGGGATTAGAAAATCGTCAAAAGATTCCATATTTAATTTCTGGAGGTTTAATTGCAACTGCATCCAGTGCTCCAATCGGGGTAAGTAACATCGTAAATCTAATTGCATTAAAAATTGTTGATATGAGCTTGTATTCACATACAGCAATGATGTTTGTTCCTGCAACAATCGGTTTATTACTATTAGTCGGTTTACTGTTTTTATACTTCAAAAAGAACCTACCTAAAACTGTTCCTACAAATGTAACAGGGATGTCTCTTCCTTCCTATCATCCACTTAAACAAATTGCTTTAGGAAAATCTAAGCAAAAGCGTACTAAGTTTATGCTAAATGTACTTCTATTTGTATTTGGCGTTCGGTTAAGTCTGTTCTTAGCCTCGTTTTTAGGAATTCCAATTTCTGTTATGGCGGTAATTGGATCCCTCGTTCTTTTAGGATGGAGATGGGCTTATTTAAAAATACCTCCAGGTGATATGCTGAAAAAAACACCATGGTATATTATCGTTTTTGCGTTTGGTATGTATGTCATCATCTATGGTCTCAATAATATTGGCTTAACGGAATGGTTAATTCAATCTATGCGCCCACTGGTTTCAGAAAACCTACTCAATACAAGCGTCTTAATGGGCGTACTACTTTCAGTACTTTCTAATATCTTCAATAACCACCCAGCGCTTATGGTTGGAACTATTACGTTAACCAATATGGGACTTGACCCTATTTCCTTGAAAGTTGCTTATTTAGCAAACATTATTGGAAGTGACATAGGTGCACTGTTACTTCCTATGGGTACTCTTGCAACACTAATGTGGATGCACATCGTAAGGAAAGGAAAAGTAAAAATCACATGGTGGGAATACATTAAAGTTACTATCATCGTGATTCCTCCCACAGTCATCTTTACATTAGTCATTTTATATTATTGGGTGACATGGCTCTTTTATTAACACTGTGGAATAGGAGACCTAGATTTATTATATGATTATCCTTAAAAATTGTTCTTACACGATTACAGTTTATTTGTTATTAATCAAAGATAATTCATTTATTAGTTGAGAGAAATAACCATTTTAATTTGTAAACCAACGGTACGTTAGAATCAGCTTTTTAAGCTTATACAATTGTGGTATAGAGGTAACTTTAAATCATGCATTAGGTGCTGTGTATTAAAATGAGAGTCTACAATTTCCGTAGACTCTCTACTACATAGCTTTAACTCTCTAAAAGAGCAGGAGCATTTGATTTTGCTCTCAGAGTATTGTACTAGTCTATTACAGATATAAAATAGATTAGGGCTATGAAAAAATGATTGACCAGGCGCTCGTTATATGGTGAGTACCTGGACTTTATGTGTTGTATGTTTCTTAGTTTAAAAAAGATTAGAACGATTACCCTCAATCAATTCCATTCCAGCACACACGCTCGTCATTTTATTTGCTCCAATTAGCACAAAATTAAAGTTGTTTTATGCTTTATTTTTTAGAGATTGAAAGCATTTAATCTCATAAATGTATTGGAATTATAAAAAAGCATATCTGCCGATTGGAGCTTTAAAATAAGTTCGACCGGTGACATGCTTTTTATTTTTGTAGATAAAATCAACGGGTAGAACCATAATGTGGAGTTGATTTCCATTCTGGCTGGGCGCTTTCCTGGGCGGCTGCGTCCGATGAGCTGTATTTATTGCTTTGCTTTTTCCTCAGACTGCTCTCTTTTTGATTGACGATAAAGACGTAGTAAATCAAGCGCAAGTAAAAACACGATCAAATAAAAAACAGGACTGGTATAGGATAAACCTAATTGCGATTCACCGCCAAGTAATGTTAAAACAATCCAAAGCATGACTGTATATACTGTTAAGCCAACATATGCTTTTTTAGAAAGCTTTTTATATTTACCTTTGTCCAACGCAATTTGTACGATGACAAGAGCGATTAATATAAGGAGGATGATTTGTTTAGACAGTATCTCAGATAATGTAGTGTGTGGGAAAAAATCATTGACGAAAAGTAAGGTGAAAAATACAAGAATACAAAAATTTAAAATGGTTGAAAGCTTCATGCAATATCTCCTTAGTTGCCTGTATTCATTATATTGTAACATGGTTCTGTTTGAAGAAAATGAAAATTACTAATATAAAACTATTCATTAGAATGTTTGAAAAAATACAAAAAATTATGAAACTTTCTGTTTGGTACAATCGTATAGAAGGTAATACAATGAAAAGGGGTGAACAACTTGACGCTATTTGGCTATTCACTTGAGCAGATCTTTTTAGTGGTATTAATTTTCGCCGGCCTTGCAACTCTTTTGTTTATGTTTTTTGGTGATGCTGTTGAAGGCATTGGAGAGGGGCTACCGATTTTTAATCCAAGTGTCATTCTATCTTTCATTACGTTGATGTCAGCAGCAGGATTTATTTTAGAAAAGTTAGCCTTATTCCCTAGCGTTTGGAATATCGTTGCTGCTTGTATCATCGGAGCTATTTTAAGTGCACTATTTTATTTATTCGTTCTTGTTCCGCTTAGATCGGCCGATGTTTCTTTAGCTTATACGGAAGAATCGCTTGGGGGTCAGCTTGGAAAGGTAATTGTCCCAATCCCAAGTGACGGTTTTGGAGAAGTTGTTATTGAAACGACAAGTGGTTTGATTTCGAAGCGAGCAACAGGCTTTGACAATGAGGCTATCGACTACGATACGACGGTACTTGTTGTGGAAGTAAAGGAAGGAACGCTTTTTGTGAGATCCTATGAGAAGAAATTTTTATAAAGGAGAGATACGTATATGTCGATGGGAATTTTAAGTGTTTTAGGGATTGTAGCTTTTATTTTAATTGCCATAGTTGCACTGTATGTGACCAAGTATCGTACAGCGGGTCCTGATGAGGCACTTATTGTAACAGGTAGCTATCTTGGCTCAAAAAATGTACATAAAGATGAGTCAGGAAATCGTATAAAAATTATCCGTGGTGGCGGGACATTCGTATTCCCAATTTTCCAGCAAGCGCAGCCATTAAGCTTATTGTCTAGTAAGCTTGATGTGACAACACCTGAAGTGTATACAGAGCAAGGTGTACCAGTGATGGCAGATGGAACCGCTATCATTAAAATTGGTGGTTCTATTTCAGAAATTGCAACTGCAGCAGAGCAGTTTTTAGGAAAGCAAAAGGAAGATCGTGAAAATGAAGCGCGTGAAGTGTTAGAAGGTCATTTACGTTCGATCTTAGGGTCAATGACGGTTGAAGAAATTTATAAAAACCGTGATAAATTCTCTCAGGAAGTACAACGTGTTGCATCTCAGGATTTGGCGAAGATGGGTCTGACAATCGTTTCCTTTACGATTAAAGATGTACGCGATAAAAATGGCTACTTAGAATCGCTTGGTAAGCCACGTATTGCCCAGGTTAAACGTGACGCGGATATCGCGACGGCAGACGCTGAAAAAGAAACGCGTATTAAGCGTGCTGAAGCATCCAAAGAAGCGCAAAAGGCTGAGCTTGAACGTGCTACAGAAATTGCGGAAGCAGAAAAAGAAAATCAGTTAAAAGTAGCTGAATTCCGTCGTGAACAAGATATTGCAAAAGCTCGTGCAGACCAAGCATATGAGTTAGAAACGGCGCGTGCAAAACAGGAAGTAACTGAACAGGAAATGCAAATTCGTATTATTGAACGTCAAAAGCAAATTGAGTTAGAAGAAAAAGAGATTTTACGTCGTGAGAAGCAATACGATTCAGAAGTTAAGAAAAAGGCTGATGCTGATCGTTATGCTGTTGAGCAAAATGCAGTTGCGGCTAAAATGCGTGAACTAGCGCAGGCAGATGCGGAGAAATACCGTATCGAATCGTTAGCACAAGCCGAAGCAGAGAAAATTCGTTTGGACGGTCTTGCGAAAGCGGATGCTGAGCGTGCAAAAGGGGAAACAGATGCAGATATTATTCGTCTTCGTGGTCTTGCAGAAGCCGAGGCAAAACGTAAGATTGCGGAAGCCTTCGAATACTATGGTCAAGCAGCTGTCCTTGATATGATTGTACGTATGATGCCAGAATATGCGAAAGAGCTTGCGAGTCCACTTGGCAATATCGATAAGATTACTGTTGTTGATACTGGTGGAGGAGAAGGAAGCGGTGGTGCCAATAAAATAACTGCTTACGCAACTAATTTAATGTCAACATTACAAGAATCATTGAAAGAAACTTCAGGGATTGACGTGAAGGAACTAATTGAAAGCTATGCAGGTAAACATACATTGCGTCCTGAGTTAGAGCAAATAGCAGCTGGCTTAGAAAAGAAGCAAACAGCTACAGCTGATGAAACACAAAAAGAGATAAAAGAAACAGTTGAACAAAAATAATAACAATAGCCACCTGATGCTAAGTGTCATCAGGTGGCTATTTATCGATTAAGAACAAGAATAGTCCTCATTAATTTGTTTCCACTCACTAGCGAGCATGCCGTATGCAGCATGGTCTACAAAATGATCGTAAAGCCATTCTGCTTCACGAATAGTCCCTTCTTTTGTAAAGCCAAGTCGCTCTGGGATGGCACGGCTTTTTGCATTGTCCACAGCAGCACGAATTTCGACTTTATTGAGCTGTAACTCTTCGAAAGTATATTGTAATAAAGCCTGTACGGTCTTTGTCATAATACCATGTCCTTGAGCTCCTTCACTGAGCCAATAGCCTATCGCAGCTATTTTATTGCTATGGTTTATAGTATTGAAGCCAGCAATCCCAACGATTTCATTTTGAAAAATGATGACAAACGAGAGGCTACTTTTAGCTTCGTGTCCCTTGATACAACCTTCAATATAAGCTGTTGTGTCGGTTACTTCTTTTGTAATATCTAGCCACGGCAACCATTCACGTAAATAGTCTCGAGACGCATCTGTTAATGCAAAAACAGTTTTGGCATCTTCTAATGTGACAGTTCGTAAAAATAATTGTTGATCAATTGTAATTTGCAATAGTTTTCACCTCTTTAATATTTTAACGCATTGTGCATAAGTCATCGGAGTTGTTATTACCAATGATTTCTAGTTGACTGCTTTCACTGTAACACAATATCTGCCAATTCAAAATAGAAAAAATTTTAAATCTACTGGTGGTTGATTTCCGTTCCGGCTGGGCGCTTTCCTGGGGGCGTCCGATGAGCCGCTTCACTCGCGTTGCTCGCTCCAGGGTCTCATCTGTGACGCTGATCCCCAAGGAGTCGCCCAGCCTCCACTCCAATAGCATATGTTTTAACTAATGTCATCCACAACTTTTGGTGATGAGCCAAATTATAAGTAAACTGTATAAAACTGTTACTGGATGAGTTGTTGATTATTTATAGAACCTTGAAAGGGAAATGAAATAACAGGTGTGTTGATTAACCATTTTTATATATTCGAAGAGGCAATTTCTGCTACGGGCTCCTCGCTTTGTTGCTGACGCTTCGCTTTCGCACAGATAAACCATTTGGCGCTGACGCTTCGCTTTCGTGCAGAGCAAGGCTTCCTGCGAGCGAGCGTCGAGCCGCTTCCTCCACTACAATCAGTTAAAATGGAAATATATAAGCGGGATAGTAACGGAAAAATCCTTTTATCGCTCAATAATAAACCCATTTTTTTCTAATCAACTCGCCTGATGAAATAATATTTATAGAGCTTTTCTACTGTTACATATTTGCTTTTTCTGCGTTTAATAAGAGGTGAATAACAGTAATAGGGATAAATATGTCTATTTTTTGACAAGTCTATCGTGTGATTTAAAAAATTGTATTAGAATAATAGTAGGACTGGCTGTACGTAAGGAGAGAGAAAAAATGGGTACTATACAAAGAGGGACTAAGGCCTTTAATAAAGCTAATTGGGCTTTATTTTTAGCAGGCTTTATAACTTTCGCTAACTTATATGTGTCACAACCGCTGCTACCAACATTTGCAAAGGAGTTTCATGTATCACCAGCAGTTGCGAGTTTATCGCTTTCTGTGACAACTTTTGCGTTATCTATCAGTATGATTATTGTGGGCTCATTATCAGAGGCATGGGGCAGAAAATCTTTGATGACGATTTCTATTTTTGCGGCATCTATTCTTACACTTGCACTTGCCTTTGCTCCTAATTTTGAAACGATTTTAGTGTTGCGTGTTATACAGGGAGTAGTTTTTGCTGGATTGCCTGCAATTGCTATGGCTTATTTAGGAGAGGAGATTGACCCATCTAGCTTAGGTATTGCCATGGGCTTATACATAAGTGGAAATTCGGTTGGAGGACTAAGTGGCAGGGTCATTATCGGAACGTTAACAGATCTTTATAATTGGCAAGTAGGGATGATTGTCCTTGGTGTAATCAGTCTTTTGATTAGTGTGTTATTTGTCTGGATGTTACCAAACTCCAAGCATTTTACTGCGCGTCCGTTACAAATAAAGGCACTGACGAAATCCCTTGTTCAGCATTTAAAAGATCCATCGATGCTGTGTCTTTTTGGTATAAGCTTTGTTTTAATGGGAAGTTTTGTGACACTGTATAATTATATTGGCTTTAAATTAATGGCACCTCCTTATAATTTAAGTGCCACAATTGTTGGTTGGATTTTTGTTATTTACTTAGTAGGTACTTTTAGCTCTGCTTGGTTCGGTAGTCTAGCGGATCAATATGGCCGCCAAAAAATGTTGTTATTGTCCATTGCTATTATGTTGACAGGGGCAATTCTTACATTAATTGGGCTACTTAGTTTGAAAATTACTGGGATTACAATCTTTACTTTTGGTTTCTTTGCGGCGCACTCGATTGCCAGTGGCTGGGTGAGTAAGCGAGCCACTCATGATAAAGCACAAGCATCTTCTCTCTATTTGTTTTTCTATTATTTTGGTTCCAGCGTTGGAGGAACAGTAGGAGGGGTTTTCTGGATGCATTATGGCTGGGGTGGCGTTATTGCAATGATTACTGTATTTTTAGTTGTTGCATGTTTACTATCATTTTTATTAACGGGTATTATTGCCAAACAACGTATTGCAACAGGGCCTTAGGAATTGTTTTTATTTTGATGGTTTATATGTTCCTAAAAATGATTTGTCGTAAGCTATTTGATAGTCTTATAATGAGAAGACTGGTATAAAAAGGAGTTGAAAGAATATGTTCGCGCGATATAAAGGATTTTATGTTGCCTTTGCTCTGCTAGCGGTAGCTTTTGTGTTGACGGGTTGTGGAGCAGCTAAAGAAAGTGGGCAATCTGAGGGAAATAAGGAAAAGGAATCGGAAGAAAAGGTGGATTATTCATCAAAAGTGAAGGAAAATCCAATTGTAACAATTACGATGAACAATGATGAAAAAATCGTCATCGAATTAGAACCTTCTACTGCGCCGAATACGGTAGCAAATTTTATTTCCTTAGCTAAAAAAGGCTTTTATGATGGTCTTATTTTCCATCGAGTTGTCCCTGATTTTATGATTCAAGGTGGAGATCCTTCAGGTAATGGTACAGGCGGACCGGATTATTCGATAGAAGGTGAGTTTACATCAAATGATTTTAAAAATGATTTAAAGCATGAACGTGGTGTCATTTCAATGGCTCGTTCAAATGATCCGAATTCTGCGGGATCTCAATTTTTCATTATGGTCAAGGATACACCGCAACTAGATGGCAAATATGCTGCTTTTGGGAAAGTAATCGAGGGGATGGAAACAGTAGATGCTATCGCTGCTGCTGAACGAGATGGTGAAAAACCAATAAAAGATCAACAAATGAAAAAGGTCGAAGTAGATACAAAGGGCTTTGATTACCCAGCTCCAAAGGTAATAAAGTAACAGATTTATAAATCCGAAACAAAAAAAGCATGAGAGATCAATGATGATCTTCCATGCTTCTTTGTATTTAACCCATAATATTGTAGCCAGCGTCGATGTAAATCGTTTCGCCTGTCACACCGCGTGATAAGTGAGAAAGCATCACGATTGTCATATCTGCTACTTCGTCTTGTTGAACATTGCGTTTTAATGGAGCTGTTTCTTCGATTTTGTGTAAAATTGTGTTGAAAGAAGGAACGCCTTTTGCAGCAAGTGTGCGAATCGCTCCAGCTGAGATTGCATTGACGCGAATATTATCTTTACCAATATCTGCAGCAAGGTAGCGCGTAGAAGCCTCTAATGCAGCTTTCGCTACGCCCATTACGTTGTAGCCATCAAGCACGCGTTCTGCTCCTAAATAACTCATCGTTACGATAGAACCGCCTTCAGTCATATAAGGATGTGCTGCTTTTGCTGCTGAAATAAGGGAATAAGCACTAGTATCTTGTGCAAATGCATAGCCGTCACGAGTTGTATTTAAGAAGCGATTGTGTAAATCTTCTGCATTAGCAAACGCTACTGAGTGCACGATACCATGGATAACGCCTACTTTTGTACCGATTTCATCGAAGGCTGCTTTTGTGCTCTCGTCGCTGTTGACATCACATTGTACGATCAGTGAATCAGATTGTCCGATTTTCTCTAATTGCATTTGTAATTTTTTTAATGAACGTTCTTGACGGTATGTGAAAATAACATTTGCACCTACATCAAATAAACGTTTTGCGATACCCCAAGCAATACTTCGATCGTTTGCTACGCCCATTACAACGATATTCTTATCTTTTAATTGTAATAAATTATCCATCATCTATAAGAACCCCTTTATGAAATAATATCTGTTATTAGTACCAACTACTAAAATCTTATCATACATAAAAAATGGATGCAATAATAAGATGAAAAGAGTGTCCAATTATATCTGTGCGAAAGCGAAGTGCTAACGTAGCGACAGCAACAATTACGCAGGGCAAAAAAAATTCATCTCCACGTACTTAGAGACGAATCCAATAGCTGTATTTAAATTTTAGCTGACTCATATATATCTAATGCTCTGTAAACTGCGCTGTGTACTGCAATTCTAAAGGAGTTTTGCGTACGAATAGCCTGTGCCATATATTTGATTGCTCTTGTTTGAACTTTATGAAATGTTTTGTCGCTAGATATAAGATCATCATTCAAATGAGCTAGAAAATAGGGTTGCTGGATTATTTGTTCTATAAGATCTGCCGCATCATTTTGTCCAAATATGTTATAGGCCCAGAGGTCAATATTATTGCCTAGTTGGAAAGCGACGAAATAGAATAAATCATCATCATTTTTCTCGGTAATTTTATGAATAATTTGAATCTTTTTGAGCTCTTCAATTAAAAAAATGTTAATTGAATAGTGCATAGCCTTTGAAGAATTTAAAAAAAGACTATCTTTTTGATGAGATTTTAAAAAGAACCAGCAATTTAAAATAACAGCCCAAGAATCTAATGCATTCATACACTTAGATTGAAAATCGGGAAAAATAGTTTGCCATTTTGCTGCAAGATTTTTAAATTGTTGAATATTTTCTTCATCAATTTGGTATAAGCTATGATCTGTTTCTAATTGATTAAACACTATCATTCCTCCAATAGTTTTTATGTGAAGCCAAAATGGGGAAATAAATCATCATACAATCAATTAAAGCTGACATATAAAAGTAAAGGCACCCGGTTAAGGATGCCTTCAAAACTAATGAAGTGTAAAAACTATTCGAATTTTAATGAGTCGCCATCAAAAGTTTCGTCTGCTACTTTGATTGAGTCAGTTGGGCAACCTTCGAAAGCATCTTGCATGTCTTCTAATAGATCTTCTGGAACTTCAGCAGTTCCCATGTTATCATCTAAAATAACGAAGGCAATCCCTTCATCATCATAATCATAAATATCTGGTGCTGCGGCTCCGCAAGCGCCACAAGCGATACATGTATCTTTATCAACAATTGTGTATTTAGCCATTTTCTTTCTCTCCTTTTACGATATTCCTACAAAGCTTCATACTCATTTTAAAGATGTTTAACTTACATTTCAACATAAATACTATTAAATTGGAGGAATTTGCGTCTATGTTTCATCAAATTTTATTGCAAATCTTTCAAAAACTCAATAATGAACGAACTATTTCAGCTGCCTATCATGTATTGAGAGGGAAGCGCTCAGGCCAGACTATTCAAGATATCGGGCTATTTCAGCTACATAATTATTTTGGGCTACTACCTAAGTTACCTCGAGCAACATTTGATGAGGCCGTATCTTTATTTTTACAGTATAGTTGGTTAATAATGCAAGAATCCGGTCACTATTCCATGAAAAAGCTAGGCTTACAGCGAGCGGAGCAGACACCTGAGTTTTTATTTGATGGGTGGCACTATAGGGGAAATGAGCATCTATTTTTTGCTAGATTCTCTTTAATTGTACAAAGCTTATCCTATCAAAGTGCTGGAATTCGTTCCTTTTCTCCAATAAGTCGGGATACGAATATTCAATCTTGGGTTCGTACATTTTTACTCGAGCATAACTATCAAGATGGGCATTTACAGCAGCAATTATTGGAGGAATGTGAACATGTGCTTTCTGGGTTAACCTTGTCTGAAGCCAACAAACAGCTTGTCCTTTATCGATTAAGTGGTTATGGGTTACCAGGATGGACGTGGCAGCAGCTTGCTAGTGAACGAAAGGAAGAAGTTTTAGATTGTCAATTAGCGTTTATAGAATTGCTACATACATTATTAAATGAAGTACATCAAACAAATGATTATCCGTTACTTGGCAAAATAGCTGAGGAGATAAGAGTAAAGGCGTTACTAACCGATTCAGCTCAGCAAACAGCACATTTATATGAGCAGGGCTATTCAATTGAACAGATTGTGCAAATTAGAAAGCTAAAACAAAGTACAATTGAGGATCATTTAGTAGAATTAGCTATGTATGAACCAAACTTTTCGATTGGTCCATTCGTCTCTTATGAGGAAGCGGAAAAAGTTTGGCAGGCATCGAAACAATATCAAACAAAAAAATTAAAAACTTTGCATGAAGTGGTTGAAGGTATGAGTTATTTCCAGATAAAGCTTGTCCTCGCGAAAGGAGAAGTATAAATGGAACTTGAACAAATATTGGCAAAGCATTTTGGCTATACAGCATTTCGTCCAGGGCAAAAAGAGGTCATTGAAGCAATTCTAGGAGGACAAGATGTTATTGCTTTATTACCAACAGGAATGGGAAAATCACTTTGTTATCAGTTGCCGGGGTATATCTTGCAGAAGCCGGTATTAATTGTTTCTCCGTTGCTTTCGCTAATGCAGGATCAGGTAGAGGAGTTAAAACGCTTTGGGGAAAAAAGAGTAGTTGCCTTAAATTCATTTTTAAATGTAAGTGAAAAACGATATGTATTACATTTTTTAGAGCAGTATCGTTTTATTTTTACATCACCAGAAATGCTTTTACAGCAACAAGTTCAGGACAAGCTTTCGCAAATGCAGTTAGGTTTAATCGTAGTAGATGAGGCTCATTGTATTTCTCAGTGGGGCTTTGATTTTCGACCAGATTATTTACGAATTGGACAATGGTTTTCACAAGTAAATCGTCCACCAGTTTTAGCTTTGTCAGCAACTGCGACAAGTAAAGTAGTCAATGATATACGTGCCACATTGTCGCTAGATGCGCCATTTGAGTTTTTGTATAATGTGGATCGGCCTAATATTCATCTTGGGCGTGTTGTATTTGAGGATAGGGCAGATAAAACACACTGGATAATGCAGTATATAAAAGAAACGGCAGGACCAGGCATTTTATATATGTCCTCGCGCAAGCGTGCCGAACAATATAGCGAAGTACTTATCCAGGCAGGCATACGAGCGGCTGCTTATCATGCAGGCTATGGTGCTGAGGACCGTCAATTTATTCAGCAACAGTTTATTGACGGAGAGCTCGACTGGATTGTGGCTACAAATGCTTTTGGAATGGGTATCAATAAGTCAAATATTCGTCAGGTCATCCATGAAACGATGCCTGCCAATGTAGAAAATTACATGCAGGAGATTGGCCGTGCAGGGCGTGATGGTCAGCCGGCGCTAGCGATTTTACTTTATTGCGAAGGTGACGAAGAACTTGCGAAATTTGTTGTAACAAGTGATTTGCCAACAGCTGGTCATGTCGATCGTTATCAGGAACTACTAAATCAACAAGTACAACCCTCTCAAATGTTGAAAAACGGAGAGCTGAGTGAGACTGCTTTTCGTGTACTTGATTACTGGTTACAACAAGAAACAATAGAACAAGTTAAAGCGCGTTTAAATCATTTGGCACTGGAAAAATACCGTGCTGTCGATGAAATGCAAAAAATTACTCAGACAAAAGACTGTATTCGCACGCAGCTAGTCGGGTATTTTGGGCAAAAATTGCTGAAAAAACCGGAAAACTGTTGTGAAAATTGTGGAATCCATTATGATGAAATCAATAAAGAACGCTTGAAGGAAGAGAAGAAAATAGAAATGATTCCATGGAAAAGTCGGTTAAAGCAACTTTTAATAGGTTTATAGAGGCTTATCACTGAAAGTTGGGATGACATTTTGTTAAAATGTATGTCATGTGATTGAAGACTCAGGGCGACTGAAATTGAGGTTTTGCGTCACAAATGAGACCCTGAAGCGGCTCAGTGGAACATCGGAAAGCGCCCAGTCGTAATGATCAACCTCAAGTTATGATGAGGAACCTTTTTAGACTATAACTGACGGTCATTTACTTTTTTCGCAAAATTCGTCATAATAGAATGATAGAAAGCGTAGTAAGGTTGGAGGAAAGGCGAATGAGTAAAGAAGATTATCGTGATAAAATAGAAGAACACCGTCAATCTTTTGGAGAAGAACAAGAAGAGCAGCAAAATTTATCTAGAGTTTCAAGAATGAATAAAAATGGGGGCAATAATAAAAAGCCGAAAAATACAAAACGAAAAACGCCATTAATGACGATTCTTTTTGTAATCTTTATCTTAATTCCATTATCGATCTTAATTTATTTTTTAAAATTCTATGAACCAGGTGAAACAATAGAAGAGGCTGAAAAAAATTCTTCGGATACAATTGTAGAAATTGATAAGTCAGGAAATAAAACTGAATCCGCTGAAAAAAATAAAGAAGACGATAAAGCAAAAAAAGAAGATAAAGCAAGTAAAGAAGATAAAGCTAAAGATCAGTCTAAGAAAGACGCTGAGAAATTAGCAGCTGAAAAAAAGGCAGCTGAGGAAGCGAAAAATGCCGAAGCAGCCAAGAGTGCCGAAGATGCTAGGAAAGCCGAAGAAGCTAAAAAAGCTGAGCAAGCTAGAATAGCACAAGCAGAAGCGGCAAGAAAAGCAGAAGCGAATAAAGCTGAACAAGCACGTAAAGCCGAACAAGCGCGCAAAGCTGAGGAAGCACGTAAAGCAGAACAACAGAAACAAACTGCAAAAGCAAGTACCCATACTGTAAAGGCAAATGAAAATCTATATCGTATTGCATTGAATCACTACGGTGATGGAAGTGAAGCAACACTATCGAAAATCCGTGCAGCAAACGGTATGTCTTCAAATGATGTAATGGTTGGGCAAGTTATTAAACTACCATAAGAAAAGCAGGTGTCATTCTTTGGCAATGATGTTTTTCTAGTATAAAATAAAGGACAAACGTCAACAACAAATAAAGTTGAGGCGTACGTCTGATTTAGTGAAAAGGCGATTCTTCATTACAACGAATCGTCTTTTTGCTGTCGTAAGGAGATGTGAGGGAATGATTTATATTGGACTATTTGTTTTAGTAGTCATCGCGTTCCTGCTTTATATGTTCAAGGTGGCACATGAAAACAATGTTTTACATCATCAATTGTTATTAAAGGGTGAACAGGAAAAGATTCGACTTTTTTTTATTTCGGATACCCATTTACGCAAAGTTAACCGCCAGATGATTGAGCAGTTAGATGGCCAATTTGATGCTGTCATTATTGGTGGAGATTTCGCAGATGGACGCACACCTATTGAACGTATTCATGACAATCTAAAATTATTGACTCCTTTAGGACCGACTTATTTTGTATGGGGCAATAATGACAGGGAAGTAGGTGAAGAGCGACTACGAGGTATTTTACAGGAGCATGCTGTTCAGATAATAGCCAATGATGCTGTATTACTACCTAAAAAAAACCGCTTTTGGCTAAGTGCCATTGAAGATACATCTACAATGAAATATAGCTTTGATGAAGCATTTGCAAAGGTGGGAGAGAAAGATTTAGTTGTTTTTATTTCACATAACCCAGGTGTTTTCGCAAGGGTCCGTGCAAAATTTAGAGCAGATTTAATGATTGGTGGGCATTTACACGGTGGTCAAATTAGAATAGGCTCATACGGTGTGCATCCAAATGGCTCTTATCGAGAGCGTGAGGGTGTGATGACGTTAGTAAGTAACGGTTATGGTACGACATTGTTACCTTTCCGACTTGGCGCGAGACCACAGTGTCATATTATTGACATTGAAATTTCGGGTAAATAAACAACCAAAACTCGATAAAAGGCGTATAATGGAAGATAATCGTTTTGAAAGTAAAGAATTGGCATAGTTTTGCTGATACGAAGTTGATAGGAGTGTCAAGAAATGCAGCAAGTAGATGCAATTATTGTTGGAGGAGGCCCATGTGGTTTAGCAGCAGCAATAGCCTTGCAAAATATTGGATTAAAGCCAATGGTAATTGAAAAAGGAAACATCGTAAATGCGATTTACAATTACCCTACGCATCAAACTTTTTTTAGTACGAGTGAACGTTTAGCTATCGGTGATGTGCCATTTATAATTGAAGGACGTAAACCTAAGCGAAATCAAGCACTAGTTTATTATCGAGAAGTTGTGCGATTAAAAGATATTCAAGTAAACCGCTTTGAGAAAGTAAATAGCGTTGTAAAAAATGGAGCAGTGTTTACAGTAACGACAGATAAAGAAGTTTATGAAACACTTTATGTTGTGATCGCAACAGGGTACTATGACCATCCAAACTATTTAAACATTCCAGGTGAGCAATTACCGAAAGTTTTCCATTACTTTAAAGAGGGGCATGAATTTTTCGATACGGATGTTCTTGTAATTGGTGGGAAAAATTCGGCTGTAGATGCGGCGCTTGAGTTAAATAAGGCTGGAGCACGTGTCACTGTTGTTTATCGCGGAAGTGAGTATTCGCCAAGTATTAAACCGTGGGTACTACCAGAATTTGAAGGGGTAGTGCGCAATGAAGAAGTTAAGATGTATTTCAATACAAATGTGTTGGAAATTAGTGAGCATGAGGTCGTTTTAGAAAATGATGGTAGCAAGAAATCAATAAAAAATGATTTTGTTTTTGCGATGACAGGCTACCATCCAGATCATTCCTTTATTCGAGCAATGGGTGTCACAATCGATGATGAAACAGGTCGTCCTTTCTTTAATCCAGAAACTATGGAAACAAATGTAGAAGGATTATTCATTGCAGGCGTAATTGCAGCCGGAAACAATGCCAACGAAATTTTTATTGAAAATGGCCGTTTCCATGGCGATTGTATCGCAAAGACAATTACAGAAAGAACAAAATAACAATAAAAGCTGTATAGGCATTTGAGCTTATACAGCTTTTTTAAAACGTCGTATAGGAGAGAGAAAGCGACGGAAAGAATGGCCAGAGTGACGGATGGAAGAGCTAGAGCGACGGAAAGAGGCCGAAGCGACGGATGGAAGAGCTAGAGCGACGGAAAGAATGGCCAGAGTGACGGATGGAAGAGCCAAAGCGACGGATGGAAGAGCTAGAGCGACAGAAAGAATGGCCAGAGTGACGGATGGAAGAGCTAGAGCGACGGATGGAAGAGCTAGAGCGACGGAAAGAATGGCCAGAGTGACGGATGGAAGAGCTAGAGCGACGGAAAGAGGCCGAAGCGACGGATGGAAGAGCTAGAGCGACGGAAAGAATGGCCAGAGTGACGGATGGAAGAGCTAAAGCGACGGAAAGAATGGCCAAAGCGACGGAAAGAGGCCGAAGCGACGGATGGAAGAGCTAGAGCGACGGAAAGAAGGGCCAGAGTGACGGAAAGAAGAGCCGAAGCGACGGAAAGAATGGCCAAAGCGACGGATAAAAGAGCAAAGCGGGCTCATCGGGACGCCCCTGGGAAAGCGCTCAGTCGGAACGGAAATCCCAACCCTGCGTTATGGTGATGAGACATAATTTCATCGAAGCTGATAAAAAAGGTGTGAAAAAATGCTTGGATTATATTGGTTTCTAAGTTATATTGTAGGGAACTTTATGACGGCGTATGTCGTTGGAAAAGCGTATGGTGTTAATTTACAGGAGCATAAGAGTAAAAACCTAGGGGCTCGAAATGCTGGTAGTGTTATAGGGAGTGCTGCTTTTATATGGACCTTTTTAGGGGATTCTTTAAAAGGTGTGCTTATTGTTGCTGTAGGACGTTTATGGCATTTCGAAGAATGGGAAATAGTGCTAGGTGCTTGTTTAGTAATGCTTGGTCATTTGTTTCCGTTTTGGCTTAAATTTAAAGGGGGAAAAGGAGTAGCAACTTTTATAGGTGTAGGTCTGGCATTGTCACCAAGCTTATTTTTAATGATGGTTGTAGGGACAGCTCTTACCCTTATTGTAACTAGAAGTTTAACACTTAGCATGTTAGGTGGCTTTGTATTATATATTGGAGCGATTATTTATACAGATAAATTACTGTTATACATACCGATACTAATAGCAATAAGCTTTATGCTTATTAAACATATGTCGAATATTAAAGAAGCTCTAGGGAGTAGGGAGTGATTACATGTATTGGTGTAAAATAGCACATACAGAAGCGGAGTTTGAGGAAATTGCGCGATTAAATTATGAAACCTTTGTCGAAGAAATTCCACAGCATAAACCTAACTCCGCTAGAAAAAAAATTGACCGTTTTCATCATGAAAATACGTATATCGTTGTTTACAAAGGAATAGAACTTATAGGTATGCTTGCCTTTAGAGATCAAAGACCGTTTTCAATTGATGAAAAGATAGGAGAGGTTGAGCAATATCTATCAAAGGAAATTAGTAATAAGTTATGTGAAATTCGCTTGCTTGCTGTGAGGAAGGCATATCGAACAGGAAGAGTACTACTAAAATTGACACAAGCATTAACTGCTTTTGCATACGAAAAAGGTTATTCAGCAGCAGTAATCTCAGGTACTACTCGTGAAGAAAAACTTTATAAGCAAATGGGTTTTACTCAATTTGCCCCTGCTACAGGGACAGAAGATGCTTTATTTTTACCAATGGTATTAACGAGACAGCAATTTGAAAAGTCTTTACAGCAAAGACTTGCGAAGGATTGCCATACATTTTATCCAGGGCCAGTGAAACAAAACGAACCATTCCAGTATTCTGAGCTTTCTCATCGTTCGTTAGGCTTTCAATCAATATTTGAGCAAATGAGAAACAAGTTGCTTCAATTATCAGGAGCAGCGCATGTAGCTACAATTGTAGGAACAGGGACATTGGCAAATGAAGTGATGTTAGGGCAATTGAAGGCTCAACAATTAGGGCGTGGACTAATTTTAACAAATGGTGAGTTTGGAGAACGTCTTCGAAAACAAGCAGAGAGATGGTCATTGGATTTTGATGTGATAGAGCAAGATTGGGGAAAATCGTTTGATACAAATATGTTGGACTCGTATCTACAAAAAAAATCTTATCAATGGCTTCTTGCAGTACATGGGGAAACGTCGACTGGTACTTGTAATGACTTAAAAGGAATTTTACATCTGACTAAACGTTACGATATAAAGCTTTGCGTAGATTGCATTAGTTCGTTCGGAGCAATGCCATTTTCTTTAGAAGATTGTTATTTAGCGACTGCAGTAAGTGGAAAAGCTATTGGTGCACTTAGCGGCTTGGCTTTTGTTTTTTCGCAAAACATTGTGAAACCATCTACTACATTACCTGCTTATCTCGATTTAGCTAATTACCAGCAAGGTGCGATTCCGTTTACGTTACCAGCAGTACTTGTTGCAAATGTTGAAGCAGCATTACAAGCGTATCCAGAAAGATATGGACAGCTACAGCAACGCTTTACTACTTTGCTGCAGCTACCATTTATGCACTATCAAGTTTCAACTAGACAATATCCAATGTTAATCACTTTACAACTTCCTAAGGCTTTAGCAAATCTACAGAGCGATTTAAAGTTAAATGGGTTTTATGTTCATGCAGATAGCCAATACTTACGGCGAAGAAATTTTATACAGCTTTCAGTAATACAGCCAGATTTTGAGTTTGCAATCGATCAATTACATAATATTTTAAGTTATTATAAGCAAGTTGAAGATGCATAAGTTGACGTGAAAATTGAATACATTAGCTTTACATGAAAAATTCCTTTAAATCAAGAGGAGTGCCTGCTGTGTTGAGCCCAATTAATAATTTTAATCGTGCCTTTTGACCATTAATACCAGTTGCAAATATAGCTCCTAAGTCTTCGAGCATTTTGCCACCACCAACATAGCCGTAGACACCCTCTGCGATACCATTAAAACAACGGGATACGAGTATAACAGGAATACCGCGCTCTAAGAGACTCTCAATCCCTTTAACAACTGTTGGAGGGACATTACCTTGTCCAAGTCCTTCTAACACAACGCCATCATATTTACATGCGAGTACTACATCAAGTAAATCAACCTCCATGCCAGCATACACTTTCAGCATGGCCACGCGTTTTGGTAATCCATGAATATCTACATATTGGCGGCGGATGGGAGCATGATGAAACAATATTCTTGATTTTGTGATAAGTCCAATCGGGCCATACTGTGGTGATTGGAAGGTGTTTACAGAGCTTGTGCTTGTTTTTGTAGTGTTAACAGCAAGATGGACTTCATCGTTCATGACAACAAGCACACCTTTTTCACGCGCCTCTTCATCAACAGCTACACGAACGGCTTCCACTAAGTTATAAATACCATCTGCACCAAGTTCGTTGGAGGAGCGCATTGCACCCGTTAAGACAATAGGAATCGATAAATCAGTAGTTAACTCTAAAAAATAAGCTGTTTCTTCTAATGTATCAGTACCATGTGTGATGACAATGCCATCAATTTGCTCCTCTGAAACTTTTTCAATAATGAGGTTACGTAATGTAAGCATTTCTTTTGGTGTAATATGTGGAGATGGAAGATTAAAAGCCTCCATTTCAATAATTGTAGCAAGTGTGTTGAGTTTGTTGCTTTCCTTCATTAGCGGATTTTCCTTGTTTGGTATAACGGCACCTTCATCAGTCATTGCCATAGATATTGTTCCACCGGTATGAATTAATAAAATTGTTTTTTTCATAAAAAGATATCTCCTTTTAAAAAGTTTTATGTCATTACATGGTATAATAATAGCAGTTTATCTTCATTCAGCAGAAGTCTCCCACCTTTGAAGGTGATGAGATGAATGCGAATATGGTTGTCCAACATCTAATGAAATAGATGAACTCACTCTAAGAACGCCACGTCCTGTGGCAAAACCATCTGCTGCTGATGCTTTGCTTTCTTGCAAAAAACATTGTTGGTCTAAAGCCTCCAGCGGATGTCACGGATTTTGAATTGTGCTAACATAATTTAAAGTTTGATCATAATTATGTCAAGGCGAAATTGATTTTTGAAAGGAGCCGGCAACATGATCATTTTATTATCAGCTGCCATTGCTCCCGGTCTAGCGCTTTTTAGTTACTTCTATTTGCGCAATCAGATGGCAACGGAGCCAAGAAGAACCTTACTTCAAACGTTTTTGTATGGCGCATTTTTAACGTTCCCAATCTTGTTTTTACAATATGTACTAACAGAAGAAGGGGTTTTTCGATATCTTTATCTACAAGATGTAGTTTTTTCTAGTGTAGTTGAAGAATTTTTTAAATGGTTTGTTCTTTTAATCGGAATCTACAATCATGTAGAATTTGATGATCCGTATGATGGCATATTGTATGGTGCAAGTATATCTCTTGGTTTTGCCACGATTGAAAATGTTCTTTATTTATTTTCATTTGGTTTAGATACTGCATTTATGCGAGCATTATTACCTGTCTCAAGTCATGCTTTGTTCGGTGTTGTAATGGGCTATTATTATGGACGTGCCAAGTTTTCGAAGCTTGCAAAGACGAAAGAAATGATTGCTATGGCGCTTTGTGCACCGGTAGTATTACACATTTTATATAATACAATTTTAACATTCAAAGGGTACTGGGTATATTTAATGATACCGTTTATGCTATTTTTGTGGTGGTTTGGGCTGCGAAAAGTCAAGCTCGCTCACTATCATCTTGTGCAACATTTGCATATGCATAAAAAAATATAAAGCGTAGAAATCTATAAAAGATTTCTACGCTTTTCTATTTTTTAACTTCTTTCAGCAAGTGTTTTATGTAACGTAAGTGAAACGGCAGTTACAAATGTCTAAAAACCTGCTGAAATATAGGAACTCAGTCTAAGAACGCCACGTCCTGTGGCAACGACTGAGTGACCAACATCACGTTGGCCCAAAGCCTCAGCGGATTTCACGTAATCGGAAAAGAGTTCAATATAGGATGTTAGCCTAAAATCGCTACCTGACCTGCATCGGTGCCGCTGCCGCTTCGCTTTCGCGCAATAAACTTTTGCAGGTTTAAGCACAAAGCCTCTGGACGCAATTTTGCCGAGGCAAAATTGATATGTATAAAATGAGTCGTTTGTTTCAAGCTATGAATAAAAGGAGTGATAATAATGCGTTTAGTAAGCTTAATTTTTGCTTTGATGTTGGGGGTTGGCATATTTGCTATTCCGCAAAATGACGCCATAGCCTTTACCGAGCAACAGATTTCTCGTGGTGCTTATGGAGATGATGTCATTGAACTGCAGTCAAGGTTACAATACTTAGGATTTTATAAAAGTAAAATTGATGGAAAATTTGGCTATAACACATATTGGGCTTTACGGAATTTCCAAGAGAAATATGGTTTACCAGTGGATGGAATAGCCGGCGCTAATACAAAAAAAGCTTTATCTGGCAATTCAGATTACGATGAAGCTTGGGTTAAAGCTCAATTAAATGCAGGTAATCAATTTACCTATTATGGAGGCAAGCCACTTGAACAGCAAGTGAAAACGAACACTGGCGGCGGTGGTGGTGGTGGAGGTAAAAGTAGTGGTAGTAGTAATAATAACGGCACTAAAACTCAAGTACCTCCAAAGTATACTGAAAGAGACGTACAGTTAATGGCGAATGCAGTTTATGGTGAAGCAAGGGGAGAGCCTTATGAAGGTCAGGTAGCAGTAGCGGCTGTTATTTTAAATCGTCTGGAAAGTCCTGACTTCCCAAATTCAATTTCAGGTATTATTTTCCAACCATTAGCGTTTACAGCAGTGGCGGATGGGCAAATTTGGCTTGAACCCAACGAACGCGCAAAAGAAGCTGTTATTGACGCCATGAATGGATGGGATCCTTCAGAAAATGCACTTTATTATTTTAATCCGAAGACAGCTACAAGTAAGTGGATTTGGTCACGACCTCAAATAAAACAAATTGGAGAACACATTTTCTGTTCATAAGAAAGGAGGAAAATAAATGAGAACTATGCTTGTTATACTTACTGTGGCAGTTATTGGATTAGGGGCATATAGCGTTCATGTGAATAAAGAAAACGCTAGTTTACAACGTACTGTGCTAGCTCAGTACACAAATAGTTTAACGGATGCATCTGAGAAATTATCTGGTCTACAAAAAGCTGTTTCACAATCTCTATTGTTTCAAGATGACAAAGCAATTGACAATGAGTTAGATTCTGTTTGGCGACTAAGCTCTGACGTTCAATCTTCTTTAGCTACTATTCCTGTCGGGCAAGAAGTCTCAAACGATTGGCTAAGTTACTTAGGACGCCTAGGAGATGAGGCAAAGAAAACAGCAGAAACAGGAGATTATGAAGCTTGGCGAAAAAAAATGCCACAGGTCTCTACAAATTTACAATCACTTTCAGATGAATGGACATCCGCGACAGTAGACTTTTATAAAAATAACGGTAAAATGGATGTCTGGTTACGACAAGTAGATACTAAGAGCCCGAATACAACATTTGATAATGTACAAAAGACATTAAAAGATTACAACGAAAAAGATTTCCCACTGACATTAAGTGAATCGGATTGGCAGAAAAAAATAGAACTTAAAGCATTGCAAGATTCAGTCATTACTGAAAAAGAAGCATTGGAAAAAGTGAAAAATTTATTCCCTATCATAAAAGATGCAACATTTACTGTTACGAAAAGTAGTGATACTGCACCATATCCGTTTTATCATATCCAATTCCACCAAGGTATTCGTTTAGGATATGTCGATTTAACAGAAAAGGGTGGGCATTTAATATCCTACTTAGTGGAACGCCCAGTAGATGAAGCAAGATTATCACAGGATGAAATTAAGAAAAAAGCTGAAGAATATTTAAAACGACTTGGCATGAATGATGTTGCATTTGTGGAATCTCGTGAAAACAATCAAGCATGGCATCTGACATTTGCACGTGTCCATCCTGGAGATAATGCGTTGATTTATGCAGATGGCGTTCAACTAAAACTTGCAAAGGATAACGGCGAGTTACTTGGTGCCAATGCAATGGAATATATTCAGGAAGAGACGATTAAATCACAAAATCCAAGACCAATTGATTGGAAAACTTTCTTCGATAATGATGTGAAAGTAGAGGAAGTAAGAAAAATTTATACAGATAACGGTCAATTTGATCAACGCCTTTGTTATGAGGTGATTGCGGTCCGTGATAAAAATACCCAAGAAACATTTAGAGTTGTAATTGATGCAGAAAATCACAACGTCTTAAAAGTGGAATATTTAACGTAATCCAAGGAAAAAATACCAGTTCATATAGCCAAAATGGGCATCTCATGCGATAATGAATTTATATTTGTGCTCGGGGAGATGCTCATGGAAATAAAAATTGGTACACAATTAGAACTTGAACCAACTTATACAGAGCGTGTTGAAAGATTTCGCTGTAAAGTTGTAGAACAAAAAGACAATATCATTTACATCGATTATCCAATAAATGTTGTCACAAAGAAAACAGCATTTTTAATAGACGGTTCTGAATTTAGTGCTACTTTTCTTACGGAGGACAAACTATCATTTGCTTTCAATACAGAAGTGATTGGACGTAAAGCTGGCAATATACCAATGATTATGTTGCACTGTCCAAAGGCAGAAGACTTTATCAAAATTCAACGTCGTGAATATGTACGAGTTGAAACACCCGTGGATGTAGCGATACAGTTTAAGGATTACAAATATCAGCTAGTAACTGCGGATATTAGCGCAGGTGGTTTGGCAGTTGTCCTAAAAGGGGCAATTGCTTTCCAAGATGATGATGAGGTTAAGTTAACAATTGTTTTACCGTATGCCAATGGGGATATTAAATACGTAATCACGGATGCGACGGTTGTTCGTATAGACGAAAACGATGACAAAAAAATAGCAACTATACAGTTAACAGATACAGATGATGTAGACAAACAGCATATTGTTCGTTTTTGCTTTGAACGTCAGTTAGTCAATCGTCGTAAAGAAACGAATCCTTTTGATGATTGATTTTTAAGAAAGCCCTCTGCTAGTAGAGGGCTTTTTTATGGTACAATGTGGTGTGATAGAAAGTAGGGAAGAATATGAAGAAAAACATTCAAATTGCGATTGATGGACCTGCTGGTGCTGGGAAAAGCACAATCGCAAAAATTGTTGCGGAGGCACTTGGATTTACTTATATCGACACGGGAGCAATGTATCGTGCTGTGACGTATAAAGCAATGCAACAAAACATACATTTAGATGATGAAACAAAATTAGCAGAAATGTTAGCATCTAGCACAATTGAATTAAAACCTTCATCTCATGGGCAGCTTGTCTATTTAGACGGGAAGAACGTGTCGGCAGAAATTCGATCAAATGAAGTAACTTCATCTGTTTCAGAAGTATCGGCTCATGCTAAAGTGCGTGAACTATTAGTGGCACAGCAACAAAAACTTGCAGCTAACGGTGGCGTTGTTATGGATGGGCGCGATATTGCTACGCATGTGTTAAAGAATGCAGAGCTAAAAATCTTTATGTCTGCAACTGTAGAAGAGAGAGCGAGACGTCGTTTTATTGACAATCAAAAGCGAGGAATTGAATCTTCAATTGAGAAACTTCAAGAAGAGATTGCTCTACGTGATAAAATGGATAGTGAGCGTGAAGCATCACCACTAATTCAAGCAAAAGATGCCCTGTTTTTAGACACGACAGCACTGTCAATTGATGATGCAGCACAGGCCATTTTAAAATTAGCGCAAGAAAAAATGGTGTAAATCCAAAAATTTCAGACATTTTTTGAATTTAAAGGATTTATTTTTGTTTTTGTCTTCAAAATCGAATAAAATAGTAAGGGAAGATGCGAAGGAGGGTTACATATGTCTGAAGAAATGAACTATGCAGAACAAACGTTTAACGAAGGTGATATCGTCAAAGGTATTGCAGAGCAGGTTGATGAAAAAGCGGTAACTGTTTCAATTCCAGGTGCACCATTCGACGGGATTATTCCGATAAGTGAATTATCAAGCTTACACATTGAAAAAGCGTCTGACTTAATCTCAGTTGGAGATGAGCTGGAGTTGATGATTACAAAGGTTGAAGATGAAAACTATGTATTATCAAAACGTAAAGTAGATGCTTTAAAAGCATGGGATACACTTGAGCAACAATTCAACGCTGAGGAAATTTTCGAAGCGGAAGTGAAAGATATTGTTAAAGGTGGTCTTGTCGTCGATTTAGGAGTACGTGGCTTCGTTCCAGCATCCCTTGTAGAAGATTACTTTGTTGATGATTTCGAAGACTATAAAGGCAAATCTCTTAGCTTTAAAATTGTTGAGCTTGATAAAGAAAAAAACCGTTTAATTTTATCACATCGTGCTGTAGTGGAAGCTGTAAAAGCTTCTCAAAAGAAAGATGTTATTAACCAAATTAAAACTGGCGATGTGTTAGATGGTAAAGTACAACGTATCGCATCATTTGGTGCATTCATCGATCTTGGTGGTATTGATGGCCTTGTGCATATTTCACAAGTGTCTCATGAGCATGTGAGTGATGTGAGCGAGGTTTTATCAGAAGGACAAGAAGTTAAGGTAAAGGTTCTTTCTGTAGACCCAGAAAATGAGCGTATTTCGTTATCTATTAAGGATACGATTCCTGGCCCTTGGTCGAACATCGAAGAGCGTGCTGCTATAGGTACAATATTAGATGGGAAAGTAAAACGACTTACTTCATTTGGAGCATTTGTGGAAGTTTTCCCAGGTGTAGAAGGTTTAGTGCATATTTCTCAAATCGCGCATAAGCATATTAACACGCCACACGAAGCTTTGAAAGAAGGACAAGAAGTACAGGTAAAAGTGCTTGATGTAAATGCTGGAGATGGCCGTTTAGCACTAAGCATTAAAGATTTACTTGAAAATCCTGAGGCTGAGGAAGTAATCGACTATAAATTACCAGAAGAAAACACAGGCTTCTCTTTTGGTGATGTCATTGGCGATAAACTAAAAAACTTTAAATAAACTTGACAAGTGAGGATACAGTTTGTGTCCTTGCTTTTTTTATGGAGGAAGCGGATAGAAGAGGCGAAAATGACGAAAAAAATTAAAAAGAGATGGATAGAACAGTACATAGCGCGCTCTATTGTGGATATGATATGATATAATGGCATTTTTCGTGTATAATAGCGAAAGACAAGAAGTTGGAAGGATGAAGTACAGATGACGAAACCAGTAGTAGCCATCGTAGGTCGTCCGAACGTAGGTAAGTCGACGATTTTTAATCGTATCGTTGGAGAACGTGTATCAATTGTGGAAGATATTCCAGGGGTAACACGCGACCGTATTTATAGTTCGGCAGAGTGGTTAACACATGACTTTAATATTATTGATACAGGTGGTATCGAGATTGGGGACGAGCCGTTTTTAGAGCAGATTCGTCAACAAGCAGAAATCGCCATTGATGAAGCAGATGTTATTATTTTTATGACAAACGGACGTGAAGGTGTAACAGCTGCAGACGAGCAAGTGGCAAAAATTTTATACAAAACAAAAAAACCAGTCGTTTTAGCAGTGAATAAAATTGACAACCCAGACATGCGCGAGATGATCTATGATTTCTATGCGCTTGGCTTTGGTGAGCCTTGGCCTATTTCAGGCTCTCACGGCTTAGGTTTAGGGGATTTATTAGATGAATGTGCAAAACACTTCCCAAAAGAAGATGAAGAGCAATATGGAGACGAGGTCATTAAATTCTCGTTAATTGGCCGTCCTAATGTTGGGAAATCTTCATTAGTAAATGCATTTTTAGGCCAAGACCGCGTTATTGTTAGTAACATCGCTGGTACTACTCGAGATGCTATTGACACACCTTACGCGTATGATGGTCAAGAATATGTCATTATTGATACTGCAGGTATGCGAAAAAAAGGGAAAGTGTACGAAACGACAGAGAAATACTCTGTATTGCGTGCGCTACGTGCAATTGAACGCTCTGATGTTGTTTTAGTCGTTCTAAATGCAGAAGAAGGCATTCAAGAGCAAGATAAAAAAATTGCAGGTTATGCACACGAAGCTGGGAAAGCTGTAATCATAGTTGTGAATAAATGGGATGCTATTGAAAAAGACGAAAAAACTATGAACGTCTTTACTCAACAAATTCGTGAGCATTTCTTATTCTTAGATTATGCACCAATTATTTTTGTATCGGCTAATACTAAACAGCGTGTACATCAAATTTTACCGATTATACAACGTGTAAGTGAAAACCATGCAATGCGTATTCAATCATCTATTCTTAATGAAGTGATTGAGGATGCTGTGGCGCGTAACCCAGCGCCAGCTGATAAAGGCCGCCGTCTTCGTATCTACTATGCAACTCAAGTTGCGATACAGCCACCGACGTTCGTGGTATTTGTCAATGAACCAGAATTAATGCATTTCTCTTACGAACGTTTCTTAGAAAACCGTATTCGAGAAACATTTGATTTTGAAGGAACGCCAATTCGTTTAATTTCCCGTGCTCGTGCTTAGGAAAAAAATATACACATACAGTACGCCAACCCGACGAAAGTTGTTGGGTGGCGTCTTTTTACAAGAGAGGAAAGTATAATTTTTCTAATGTCTACTATAAGATTGCTTCGAAGGTTACTCGAATTAAAGTGTAATACAAGTCTTTCTCTAGCATTTATCGTAGCTAAAAAGGGTGAATTGTCTTTTTTCTTAACAAGGGAGGATTTTAAATGGAAAAAGTTTGTGTATTAGGGGCAGGCTCGTGGGGGACAGCGCTTGCGATGGTACTTGCAGAAAATGGGCATGATACGCTTTTGTGGACCCATCGAACTGATCAAGCAGAAGAAATTAATAACCAGCAGACGAACAAGAAGTATTTACCCGAAACGATACTACCAGCAAATTTACATGCAACAAGTGATATTTCTGAAGCAGTTGCTCATTCAGAGATAATTGTCGTTGCCGTGCCAACTAAGGCCATTCGAGAAGTGTGTGAAAAAATGATGACATCACTCGATAAAAAAGTACTGTTCGTTCATGTATCAAAGGGAATTGAACCTGATACATTAAAACGGATTTCGGAAATTTTGGCAGAAAGTCTACCAGCTGAATGTGTAGAAGAAATTGTTGTACTTTCAGGTCCAAGTCATGCAGAGGAAGTTGTTTTGCATCATCCTACAACAGTGACAGCAGCATGCGCTAACATTGAAGCTGCTGAAAAAGTGCAGGATTTATTTATGAATCAATTTTTCCGTGTCTACACAAATGAGGATGTTCTCGGCGTAGAAATAGGTGGAGCATTGAAAAACGTCATTGCATTAGCAGCGGGTATTACAGACGGCTTAAATTATGGCGATAATGCCAAAGCGGCACTTATTACTCGAGGGTTGGCTGAGATTTCACGCCTTGGAGTCAAAATGGGGGGGAATCCATTTACATTCTCAGGGCTTACTGGTATGGGAGATTTGATTGTAACGTGTACAAGCGTGCATTCTCGTAATTGGCGCGCAGGTAATTTGCTGGGGCAAGGCATGAAACTTCCAGAGGTACTCGACCAAATGGGCATGGTTGTTGAGGGCGTACGCACAACAAAAGCTGCCTATCAACTAGCAGAGAAATATGACGTTGCTATGCCGATATCAACGGAGCTTTATGGGGTTTTATTTAATAATATAGAACCGAAAATAGCAGTTGATGCATTAATGATGCGAATGAAAAAGCGAGAAATCGATGACATGATGCATTAATAATATATATTTGATCCGTTTTGTCATAAAATGGACATAAATGAGGTGTCTCAGAGAATAACTGAGACGCCTTATTCTTTTTAATCATCACTATAGGCGTGTTGATTAGGAAAAAATAGGTTTATTATTGAGCGATAAAAGGATTTTTTTGTTACTATTTTGCCGATATATTTCCATTTTAACTGATTGTAGCGTAGGGCTACTCGAGAGCTCCTGTCGCTTCGCTGTCATCGCAGAGCATAGCTTCCCGCGAGAAGCGAGAAAGCGAGACAGACGAGACCCTGCACGGAGCGAATGTTTTCCGTGCGAAAGCGTAGTGCTAACGTAGCGACAGCGACAAAGTAAGTAGCTCGTAGCGGAAATCAGCCTCTTCGCATGTATAAAAATGGTTAATCAACTCAACTGTCATCACTATAAAGGTTGTCCATTTAATGATAGTTATTGGACAACTATTTCTTTTTAGCGAAAGCACATAGTATAATATAATTTGATTGTTTTCTGACATAGAGGAAAGGTGGTTGTCTTGAATGGGTCCGTTAGCACATTTACCTGCGCTTGATGTAATGTGGGTATCCTTTTATTGTATTGGTTTTATGATTATATCAGTCGGTTTAATTTATTTAGGTCGTAATAAGGTTTCCAACGTTTTTTTACGTACAATCGTAAATTTAATAGCATACATACTGTTTGGACTTGGCACATTTTTAATGGTACTAATTGTTGCCACATGGCCAGCATAAAAAATAATGAGGTGGAAGTGACATGAAAAAACTAAGTGCTTTTCTATTGGTAATAGCATCCGCAGTTCTTCTAGTTGGTTGTGTATATCCAGAAGACGAAAAAATGGCAAAATTAGTGCCTGATGCTGACCAATTAGCGGGGGTTCAGCGAGCGGTTGATGAATATCGTGAAGCAACTGGTGGACTAGTTCCAATTAAAAACAGTGAACTAGATACTGATATATATATAAAATATTTAATTGATTTTGATAAACTAGTACCTAAATATCTTGCGCAAATTCCTGGAAATGCCTACGAAAAAGGTGGTATTTTCCAGTATATTATTTGGGATCCTGAAAACGAAGCTAAAGTAAAATTGGTAGATTTAAATGCCGCAGAGCGTATTCGTGAAATTAATATTCGTAAAATGTCTACCCAATATTTACCGATAAAGGATGCAACTGCAGATAATGTATATCAAATTGACTTTGAAGCATTAGGGTATAAAAATGACGTAACAGTGAAAAGTCCCTATTCCGGTGCCGAATTGCCAATGTTTATGACAGGTGACGGCGAATTACATGTCGACTATTCAATCGATTTAGGTCAACTACTAAAAGAAGACAAGCCTGATGTGAAGCCTGGAGATGATATTCGTCAGCTACTTGTCGATAAGTATCCAGTAGTTCCTGCATATTCTGTACCATATACAGTAGATGAAAAAGGTGAGCCGATTTTCTTTATGGAAGCCTATAATAGTGACGCAAAAAAAGCTAGAGAAAAGGTTATAGAAGAAGCTAAAAAAGAGGAAGAAGCAAAGAATAAAAAAGAGGAAGAAGCCAAGAATAAAAAAGAATAAATCAAGAAGCTCCTTACATTTGTGAGGAGCTTTTCATATTTATCTACCAGCTTGCATATAGTGAAAAAGCGTAGATAAAGGAGGCAGAAACCTTGAGTGAAGCAGTATTTAGAGAAATTGCAGAGCGCACAAATGGCGATGTTTATATTGGTGTTGTCGGTCCAGTACGTGTAGGTAAATCAACATTTGTAAAAAAGGTTATGGAATCGGTCGTGTTACCGAATATTGTGGATGAAACAGAAAGAATGCGCGCACAAGACGAGTTGCCACAAAGCTCGCCGGGGCCAGTCATTATGACTGCTGAGCCGAAGTTTGTGCCTGCTCAAGCAACACGTATTGCGGTCGGTGATGATGAAATGACGTTCCAAATTCGTTTAGCAGATTGCGTTGGTTATATCATTGAGGGTACAAAGGGATATGAGGATGAAAATGGGCCGAAATATGTGCATACACCTTGGCACACAGAGCCTATCCCATTCCAGGAAGCGGCGAAAATAGGAACAGATAAAGTTATTCGTGACCATGCCAATATTGGAATTGTTGTAACAACGGATGGTACGGTGAATGGTATAAGTCGTCGTGCGGCAGAGAAGGCCGAAGAGGAAATTGTTGAACAATTAAAAGAAATAGGAAAACCTTTTGTTGTTGTATTGAATTGCCAAATGCCAGCAAGGGAAGAAACGGTACAGCTTCGAAATGAATTATTTGAGCGCTATAATGTTCCAGTGATTGCTACTTCAATTGATCAAATGCGTGCATCTGATATTCAGTATATTTTGCAAGAAGCGTTATTTGAATTTCCAATCCGAACAATTGAGGTTGAGAAACCAGATTGGTTAGATGTTTTAGATGCAACACACCCATTGAACATAGCATTAATTGATTCGATGGAAGAAGTGTTATCATCAATTATGAAAATAAGAGATGTGCAGCAGGCGTCAGATGCCTTTAAAGCCATTGATTTTATAGACCAAAGTGAAGTGGTGCATGTGGATGCGGGTATTGGTACCGCAGTCATTCGAGTGTCATTGCAAGGTGAGCTCTATAAGTCGGTTTGCAATGAATGGCTAGATGAGCCAATTGAGACGAAGCGGGATTGGCTACTCTTTATTAAAGAGGCAGCAGAAGCAAAAGAGGCTCAAAAACGCTTTAAAAGCGCCATTAATGAAGCAGATTCGACTGGTTATGGTGTAACATTGCCGATGATGCAGGAATTTGAGCCAACAGCACCAGAGCTCATTAAACAAAATAATTTTTTTGGTGTACGTATGAAAGCAAAGGCACCATCTTATCATATCATTCGAGTAGATATGGAATCAGAATTCGCGCCACTAATAGGCTCTGAATTCCATAGTCAACAATTACTTAAGGATTTAAATCATGCATATTTACACGATCGTGAAGCATTATGGAGCACACAGCTTTTCGGAACTCCGCTGCATGAGGTATTAAAAGAGGGGATTCGCTATAAAATGGATGCTGTCCCAGCTACAGCCAAAAAACGGATGCGACAAACAATTGAACGTATGGTGAACGAAGGTGATAGAGGTTTAGTAACATTTATTTTGTAGTAATAAAAAGTGAAAAAAAGCGCAAAAAAATAGTACGGGGCTTTTCGTTTTTATGCGAAAAGTCCTGTTATTTTTGTTTTTTGGGTGAAAAATTGATTTTTTGGTTATAATCATGAATGAATACAGTTGCGTAGCGGTTTTCTATGTGTTACTCTTTTTACAGAATTGATTCATGACCCTTTGAGAGGAGGTGAATGGTGTGAATAAAACAGAATTAGTAAACTCTGTTGCTGAAGCTGCAGGTCTTTCTAAAAAAGACGCTTCTAAAGCAGTTGAAGCTGTATTTGATACAATTCAAGATGCTCTTGCAAAGGGTGACAAAGTACAATTAATTGGTTTTGGTAACTTTGAAGTACGTGAACGTGCGGCTCGTAAAGGTCGTAACCCACAAACTGGTAAAGAAATCGAAATCGCTGCTAGCAAGGTACCTGCTTTCAAACCAGGTAAAGCGCTTAAAGATGCTGTAAAATAATACACGTCTAGTAGTTACATAGAGCAGTCTTCATGTAAATAACATGGGGGCTGCTCTTTTTAACTTCTTTCAGCAGGTGTCCAAACATTCGCTGAAATAGAGGAACTCAGTCTAAAACGCCACGTCCTGTGGTAATTTATCTGCACGAAAGCGAAGCGATAGTAACACACGACTGAGTGACCAACATTATATTTCTTCACTAAAAAAAGTTGCGCAGATAGCTAAATAAGTTAATGGTACATAGAAAGATGTAATAAACGAAAGTGTAAGCGTTAGAGATATTATTTTCACAATTTAGGTCCATCACTAAAAGTTGGGCTACCTTTGTTAAAACATATACCAGAATATTAGTTGATCTTCGTTCCGGCTGGACGATTCTTTTGGGACCCTGGAGCGAGCCTCGCGAGTGAAGTGCCTCATCGGACGCCCACAGCTGGAACGGAAATCAACCACACGTAATGGTGTGAGTCACAAATTGTAATATATACTCCTAATTAGAAACCATTAAGTGGCTATTTTGCTTATATAGCGTTGAATTTCTTTTGAATCAAGTAAGTCGTTTTGCGCTTACCTTTTGGATATGCTACGATGCATAAGGAAATGTGTAATGTATAGATACGCAGGAGGGTTTTTACGGATGTCGAATGTTGATTTATTGAAAATAGAAGAGGCAGTAAAAATGATTTTAGAAGCCGTAGGTGAAGATGTAAATCGTGAAGGTTTACTCGATACACCGAAACGTGTTGCAAAAATGTATGCGGAAATGTTTAGTGGCTTACATGAAGACGCAAAAGATTATTTTAAAACAGTGTTTCATGAAGATCATGAGGAATTAGTACTTGTAAAGGATATTCCGTTTTATTCGATGTGTGAGCATCATCTAGTTCCTTTTTATGGGAAAGCACATGTAGCCTACATACCAAACGATGGCATTGTTGCTGGACTAAGTAAATTAGGACGTGCGGTAGAAACCATTGCTCGTCGCCCGCAATTACAAGAGCGTATTACTTCTTCAGTAGCAGATACAATTATGGAAATGCTCTCTCCTAAAGGTGTTTATGTAGTGATTGAGGCGGAGCATATGTGCATGACTATGCGAGGACTTAAGAAGCCAGGATCTAAAACTGTGACATCGGTTGCACGCGGCATTTACGAAGAAGACGAAGTAAAACGTAGAGAAGTATTATCATTTATTCAAATGTCTTAAATTGCATGTCTAATTATGTTATGATGGACTAAGAATTTGTCGGATTTAAGGAGTGTACAGACAATGGCACAAGATTATATTGTTATTCAAGCAGAGGAAGATGGTGTACATGTAATCGGTTTAACACGAGGTACAGATACAAAGTTTCATCACTCTGAAAAATTAGATGCAGGCGAAGTTATGATTGCACAATTTACTGAACATACATCTGCTATGAAAATTCGTGGGAAAGCACAGATTCATACAGCTCATGGTGTTATAAATAGCGAAGCTAAAAAGTAATAGAGAGAAATTACGTTTAATGGTTTTATGTCCAAGCAAAATTGTGATGGCACATATATATCGACTAGTTGTGTAAAACTTAGTAATGTTATTAATCCGATTTTAAGTTATTTCAGCGGGTGTCAAAACATCCGCTGAAATAAGTTAAAGACTCCAGTGGATGGCAGTTGAATTTCTACCGTTTTTTAACGGGGAAGGTCTACTGCCTATCATGTTGAATGAAGCAAAAAAATTTTTATTCCGAATCGTCGCGTATGCTATAATGACTCAGTAAGCAAGCGTTAGGTCTTGAATGCGACTAACATATTTGAAAGTGAAATGGAGTAAGGTCTATGAATGCAACATACATTCAAAATTCAATTGCACAGTTAAAAACAGAGATTTTCATGGATGTTCGTCATAGAACTTTGCAAAAATATACAGGTGTACCTGTGCTCGATGAAAATCAATTATTTTACTTGTTAGTTCCCTTTTTGAATGGTGAAGAGTGGCAACAAGAGCAAAGAGAAGCTGCAATCACTGTTGGGATTGTGTACGCTGCCTTAGCGGCGCATGATCATATAAAAGAATTTGATGCCACATCAAAAGAACAGCAGCTAACCGTTTTAGCTGGAGATTTTTATAGTGGCCGTTATTATGAAATTTTAGCTATGTCAGGGAATGTCGGATTGATTCGAAGTTTGTCGCAAGGAATTGTGGCACGTTGTGAACACCAAATTAAAGTATATGAGACAGAAAAACGATCAATTGAACAATGGTTTGCCTCGATAAGTAATATTGAATCAGGATTAATCTCAAAATTTTTTGAGCTCTATTCATTTAGTGAATATATTCCAATTATGGAGAAGAGCTTATTAATCTTGCGTTTAGAGAGAGAGTGGGCGACATATCGAAGTGGGCAAGTAACTTTAATGAGTAAGGCCCTAGAAGAAAGTGCGAGATATACTGGAGCGACATATAGCAACGTCATCCAGGACAAAATTGTGCAATTAAAAACAGAGCTGTTACAGGTGATAGAAGATACATCGTTTTTACAAAGTGATGTAAAACAGGCTCTACAAGCACGTGTAGAGGCTTCCATTGCTTCTACTAATGGATAAGAGAGGTTTTTCAAAATGGCTAAAACGAAAGAAGAGCACGTGCACGAAGTATTTGAAAGTATTTCGGATAACTATGACAAAATGAATGGTGTAATTAGTTTCCAGATGCATGTTGGCTGGCGCAATGATACGATGAAGCATATGGCAGTAAAACCTGGAGCGAAGGCACTGGATGTTTGCTGTGGTACCGCAGATTGGACAATTGCCTTAGCTGAGGCTGTGGGTGAAGGTGGAGAAGTAAAGGGGCTAGACTTTAGTAAAAACATGCTGAAGGTTGGCGAGCAAAAGGTAAAGCCATATCCACAGATTGAACTAATACATGGAAATGCTATGGAATTACCTTTCCCAGACAATACATTTGATTATATAACGATAGGTTTTGGTCTTCGCAATGTACCAGATTATTTACAAGTGTTAAAGGAAATGAATCGTGTTGTAAAACCAGGTGGAATGGTTGTTTGTTTAGAAACATCTCAATCTGAAATTCCAGGCTATCGACAATTATTCCGTTTTTATTTTAAATATATAATGCCGATATTTGGTAAAATATTTGCGAAAAGCTATAAAGAATATTCTTGGTTACAGGAATCAGCAAATGATTTCCCAGGTATGAAGAAATTAGCGGCATTGTTTGAGCAGGCAGGTTTAGAAAAAGTAACGTACAAAGCATATAGTGGCGGTGCTGCGGCAATGCATATGGGCTTTAAAAAGGTACGTTAATGGGGGAAGGTTTTCACACGTGGAAAAGATGAAGTTAAAACTACTCTATTCCGATTTGAAATCAGATATCGATATTATTGAACAAGAGTTAGAAAAAGCGGTGAACTCTTCTTCAAATTTGATCAATGATGCTTCTCTCCATTTATTGCAAGCTGGTGGTAAACGGATACGGCCAATTTTTGTGTTGCTTGGTGCGAAATTTGGCGAATATGATATCGAAAAGATGAAGGATGTAGCCGTGCCTGTAGAGCTTATTCATATGGCATCACTAGTGCATGATGATGTAATTGATGATTCCAATATGCGAAGAGGACGCCCAACTGTCAAATCACAATGGAACAATAGAGTAGCAATGTACACGGGCGATTTTATTTTTGCACGTGCGCTTGAATATATTACAAAGCTTGAAGACCCATTAGTTCATCAAATTTTAGCGCGCACAATGGTGGAAATTTGTAACGGTGAAGTCATTCAAATCGAAGATAAATTTAGATTAGATCAAGGTTTAAAGGATTATTTTAGACGAATCAAACGAAAAACGGCATTGCTGATTTCTTCTAGTTGTGAGCTTGGTGCAGTAGCAGCAGGTGTTGATGCCAAAACGGTGAGACATTTGAAACGCTTCGGCTACTTTGTTGGCATGAGTTTCCAAATTATCGATGATGTTTTAGATATTATGGCAACTGATAAAGAATTAGGAAAGCCAGCCGGCAGTGATTTATTGCAGGGTAATATTACATTACCGATTCTATTATTAAAAGATGACCCACAGATACAACCTTATTTAGTAAAAGTATTTGCAGGTACATTGACGGAGACAGAACGTCAAAATATGTTGCGGTATGTGCGTAAATCTGACGCGATTGCGCAAGCTAATAAAATGAGTGATAAATATTTGAAAAAGGCTTTACAGGAAATAGAAGCATTACCAAAACATCCTGTCAAGAAAAAACTACGTGATGTCGCTTTATTTATGGGCAAGCGTAAATTCTAGCTTTTTGTTGTACAAAGACTCATTTTTTGTTAATATTTATCGGTAGGTGTAAAACCTGTTATACGAATTTAAGGAGTGTTTTAAACATGGCAATCGAACAAACTTTTTTAATGGTTAAGCCTGATGGCGTAGAACGTCAAGTAGTAGGAGATATCGTAGATCGTTTTGAACGTCGCGGTTTTGTATTGAAAGGTGCTAAATTAATGGTAATTCCTACAGAATTAGCAGAAAAGCACTATGCTGAGCATGCTGAGCGTCCATTCTTTGGTGAATTAGTTGATTTCATCACTTCTGGTCCTGTATTCGCTATGGTATGGGAAGGCGAAAACGTAATTAAGCTTGCTCGTACAATGATGGGAGCAACTAAACCTGAAGAATCTAACCCAGGTACAATCCGTGGTGACTATGCAACAACTGTTTCTCACAACATCATTCACGGTTCTGACTCTCTTGCTTCTGCTGAGCGCGAAATTGGCTTATTCTTCGGTGAAGATTTAGTTTAATTTCTTTCAGCAGCAATTATGCCTTGGCGTAATTGATTTTGTAAATACATTAAGCAATCTCAATTCAATTTGAGGTTGCTTTTTTTAGTGCTCTAAAATGGTGTGACGGTTGCTTTATTAAAGCGACGGATAAAAGCCTAGAACTAAAGAATAGACCTATTAAAACAGTGGATAGAATTTTCTAGATACATATAGAATTGTTAAATACTTCTTAGTAATGTAAAATAAAAGATATAATATTCTGATAATTAAAGTTTTTTAACTTCTTTCAGCATATGAATCTGGATGTAAGCTACTTTTCAGCAGATGTCCAAACACCGGCTGAAAGAAGTTAAAGCGCCGATTCCGGACGCAATTATGCCGAGGCATAATTGATTAGCTTAATAATCAAGAATATATTTCATAACATCTAAATACATTGGATGATAGGAAATGAGAGAATTGACAGTGCAAAGGGGTTTTTAAAATGAGAGAAGTGGTGATTGTAGCGGCTGTTCGTACAGCAGTTGGCAGGAGTAAAGGGGCGTTAAGCAATGTTCGTGCTGACGATTTAGCTGCAGATGTATTGCAAGAGGTTGTCCATCGAGCTGGGATTGAAAAGGCACAAGTGGAGGATGTTATTTTTGGCTGTGTGACGCAAACGGCTGAGCAGGGAGCAAATATAGCTCGTACAGCATTGTTAATGGCAGGCTTTCCAGAGACTGTACCAGGCGTGACAATTGATCGACAATGTGGTTCAAGTCAGCAGGCTGTACATTTTGCAGCACAGGCCATTTTAGCAGGCGATATGGATATTGTCATAGCGGGTGGGGTTGAAAGCATGACGAGGGTGCCGATGGGTTCTAACATGAAGGGTGCCCATGAAGGTAAAAGGTTACAAGAAAACTATACAATTATACATCAAGGGTTATCAGCTGAGAAAATAGCGGAAAAATGGAACTTATCAAAGGAACAGCTAAATAACTATGCTTACAATAGTCATAGACGAGCATTAGCTGCTATTGAAGCGAGTCATTTTAAACAGGAAATACTACCTGTCCAAGTTATGCAAGAAGACGGCTCAGTTACAATGTTTTCTGTTGATGAGGGACCTCGAGCTGAAACGACAGTTGATAAATTAAATGGACTAAAAACTGTCTTCCAGGAAGATGGTGTAATAACAGCTGGAAACGCAAGTCAAATGAGTGATGGTGCGTCTGCTGTAGTTGTTATGTCTTTAGAAAAGGCACAGGAGCTTGGCATACGGCCGCTTGCTAAAATTATTACTAGAGTGGTCGTTGGCTCAGATCCAACGTTAATGCTAACGGGTCCAATTGAGGCAACTAGGCAAGCGCTAGAACGCTCAGGTCTTACGATAGAAGAAATTGATACGTATGAAGTGAACGAAGCTTTTGCGCCTGTACCAATTGTCTGGTTGCGTGAGATTGGTGCAGATTCAAATAAATTAAATCCAGATGGTGGAGCAATTGCTTTAGGGCATCCATTAGCAGCGACGGGTACAAAATTGTTAACAACGATGCTGTATCGGATGGAGCGAGAAAATTTACGCTATGGATTACTTGCTATATGTGAAGGTATGGGGATGGCGAATGCCACTATTATTGAAAAAATGTAAAAGGGGTTGTGTTTGATGAAGTGTCATGAAGTGATAGCGGTTGTAACAGGTGGAGCGTCTGGTTTAGGAGAGGCGACTGTTCGAAAAATTGTTGCAGAGGGCGGCAAAGCAGTAATTTTTGATCTTAATGACGAGCGAGGACATGCATTAGTAGAGGAGTTAGGGGAGAATGTCCTATATGCACGTGTTGATGTCACAAAAGAAGCTGATGTAGCGGCAGGGCTTGCGCAAGCTGTAGCAACATTCGGGTCCATTAATGTCACAGTAAATTGTGCAGGAATTGCTGATGCAAGTAAAGTAATTTCAAAGCGTGGTCTACATGCCCTTGATATGTTTGAAAAGGTGATCTCAGTCAATTTAATTGGTACTTTCAATGTTATTCGCCTAGCAGCTGAGAAGATGCAAAATAATGAACCAAACGAGGATGGTCAGCGTGGGGTTATTATTAATACTGCATCTGTAGCGGCGTTTGATGGGCAAATAGGGCAAGCTGCATATAGTGCATCAAAGGGTGGTGTGGCAGCGATGACTTTGCCAATTGCACGAGAGCTAGCTGAAATTGGTGTACGTGTTATGACTATTGCACCAGGGTTAGTAGAAACACCAATGTTTGCATCGTTACCAGAGCCGGCAAGAACAGCACTTGGCACAATGACTCCGTTTCCTAAACGACTTGGGAAACCATCTGAATATGCACTATTGGTCGAAAGCATTATTCAAAATGGTTTATTAAATGGCGAAGTAATCCGTTTAGACGGCGCAATCAGAATGCAACCAAAATAGGGGATAACCAGAAGGTGCTCTACTCAGCTTGCTCAGAGCTTAGTGGATGAATGAACGCTGAAACCCATCTTCTTTAATCTGTTTTTTATTGCTAGAAGTAGAAAGATATTTGCGGATAGCGGACCAAAAGATTAGGTTTATCAGCATATTTTGTTTCGTATGTATTTGTTGGTAGCAGTAGTTAACCTTGGACGATTAAAAAATTTTTAAGAACAAAGGGGAGCGTTTTTATGCATATGATGGATACACCTTTATTATTAACAAGTTTTTTGGATCGAGCAGAACGATTTTTCCATGCGAAAAAAATTTATTCGCGGACAAGCCCTACAACAATTCATGAGATTACCTATAAAGAATATGTAAAACGGACTCGTAAATTAGCAGATGCCCTTACAAAGTTGGGAATGGAGCGAGGTATGAAGGTTGGTACCTTTGCTTGGAATCATCACCGCCATTTAGAAGCATATTTTGCAGTTCCTTGCGCAGGAGCTGTATTGCATATGATTAATATTCGATTATCGCCTGAGCATATTGCTTATGTCATTAATCATGCAGAAGATGAAATATTACTAATTGATGATAATTTAGTTCCACTTATAGCACCGATCGTTTCGCAGCTTAAATCAGTAAAGCATTATATCGTAATGGGAGATGATATCGCGCTAGAAAACATCCCATTACCGAATGCTCTTTCTTATGAGGCATTACTTGCAGAGGCAAATGATGATTTTAAATTTCCAGAGGATCTAGATGAAAATACACCTGCCGGTATGTGCTACACAAGTGCGACTACAGGAATGCCAAAGGGTGTAGTGTATACTCATCGTAGTATTGTCCTTCATAGTATGGTAGCGGGACTATCCGAGGGTGTTGGTATAAGCGAGGCAGATGTTGTACTACCTGTCGTACCAATGTTCCATGCGAATGCGTGGGGGTTTCCGTTTGCTGGTGTATTATTTGGTGCTACACAGGTGCTACCAGGACCAATGTTTACACCACAGTTACTACTGGATTTATTTGAAACATATAAGGTAACACTGACAGCAGGAGTACCTACAATTTGGCTTGGTGTACTACAGGAGCAGCGTAAAAATCCTCGTGATTTATCCTCTTTACGTTTGATTGTATGTGGTGGTTCGGCATCACCGCTTGGTCTAGTTCGAGGCTTTGAGGAGGAGCATAAAATTCCTTATATTACGGGCTTTGGTATGACCGAGACATCGCCACTTGTAAGCCTATCTACGTATTTAACACATATGCAAGATTATACAAACGATGAGAAAATGGATGTTCGTATTACACAGGGGCTAACGGTGCCGCTCATTGAAACACGGGTGGTCAATGAAAATGGGGAAGTACCTTGGGATGGCAAAACAATGGGCGAATTAACAATTAGGGGCCCATGGATTGCTGGAGAATACTACAATGATGAGCGAACTTCAGACGCCTTTAAAGATGGCTGGCTCTACACGGGAGATATTGCGGTAGTGACAGAAGATGGTTATATAAAAATAACAGATCGTACAAAGGATTTAATTAAAAGCGGTGGAGAATGGATTTCTTCAGTGGAGCTTGAAAATGCTTTGATGTCACATCCTAAAGTGTTTGAGGCCGCAGTTATAGCAATCCCGCATGAAAAATGGATTGAACGACCTCTTGCATGTGTTGTACCAAAACCTGAATTTAAGGATTCTATTACGAAATCAGAGCTATTAGATGATTTGCGATCGCAATTCCATAAAACATGGATTCCTGATGATGTTGTGTTTTTAGATGAGGTACCTAAAACCTCTGTAGGAAAATTCATGAAGATAAAATTGCGAGAAGAGCTAAAGGATTACCGAGTTGAGGTTTAATAGATTTAATCTTTGAAGGTGGTGACTAACTGCCTTCATTTTTTACGTAAAAAACTGGATCATTACCATAACGAGAGGTTGATTTCCGTTCCGGCTGGGCGCTTTGAAGTATTGTTTGTAAGAAAAAAGTATATGGGGCGGAGTCAGTCTAAGTCCACATACATGGAAAGTGCCATAAAGTGCATTAGAACCAACCAAATCAACGGAATATTTTAGCTAAATTAATGAAAGAATGAATAGAAAAATGAAACTATTTTTTCCATTTTGCCGTATAATCATTAGTAATGAAAGGAAGTGGACGTATTGGAAATTGCAACGATTGCAATTTTGGGAGGCGTATTAATTGCATTAGCAGGTATTTTTACTGATGCAAACACGAGAAAGCAAAAAATTAAATTAAAGGCTATAGAAAAGGAAGTAGAGCTAGAAAAGCTCAGACTAGAAACATACACGATGGAAACTGAAAAGATGCGCCTAGAATTAGAACATTCAAAAGTTTTACTATTAGAGGAAAAACACAACTCAACTAAGTAACGTAGATTACATGTGAAAGACTATTTCAGGAATGGCACTTTTCCGCTATAATTGAAATACGACGCTAGAGGGGAAGATGACCGTATGTCTGATTATGAACAATTTATAGAAGGTATAAAGCGCAAAACAGGAATAGATTTAGCGTTATATAAAGAAGCGCAAATGAAAAGACGATTAACATCTCTCTATGAGAAGAAAGGTTATCGTAATTTTGTAGACTTTCTAAAGGCACTTGAACAAGATCGTGACTTAATGAATGAGTTTTTAGACCGTATGACGATCAATGTTTCCGAATTTTATCGAAATGGTAAGCGTTGGGAAGTATTGCAGAAAAAAATATTTCCGAAATTACTGCAATCTAATAAGCGTTTAAAAATTTGGAGTGCTGCTTGTTCAACTGGGGAAGAACCTTATTCTTTAGTAATGGTATTATCTCAATTAGTACCATTATCTCAAATCCAAATCATCGCTACTGATTTGGATGAAAACGTCATTCAAAAGGCGAAGTTAGGTTTGTATCCGGAGCGCTCATTAGCAGAAGTGCCGAGTGATATTAAAGCAAAGTATTTTGAACAAGAAGGTTCTTTCTATAGGGTCAAGGATGAGATTAAACGTTGTGTGACTTTTAAGAAGCATAATTTACTTAATGATCACTATGATGCTAATTATGATTTAATTGTCTGCCGTAATGTCATGATTTATTTTACTGAAGAAGCTAAGGATCAGATTTATACGAATTTTAGTAAAGCATTGCGCAAGGATGGGATTTTATTTGTTGGATCAACAGAGCAAATCTTTAATCCATCTCGTTATGAGTATGAAGTAGAGGATACATTCTTCTATAGACGAAAATAGTTAATAATATGAGAAAAGCAATCGTACAGTAGACAACATGAATGTCATGTACATATTTTAAGGCTTCAAATATAGATAATCGTACGCTTTTCGCTTGTTATAAGCAAAAAGCGTATTTTTTATAAGAAGCACTTCATTTCAGTAGTGTAGCGAATATGTTTGTTCAACGAAATTTATACTATCTTTTTTTACATAAATTGTTCAGAATATTCGAATTTGCCGCGAGTGCTAGTAGTTTATGAGTTGCTGGAACAGTTTGAAATTTGCAAATAATTAAAACTGTACTTTAAAGACATTTGCAAAAGGACTGTTTTTTTAGAGAATATATGTTATAGTGAAAAATACATACTTTAGCGAGTTGAAGGGAGAAAGCGTTTATGCGTTACTTAACAGCGGGGGAGTCACATGGACCCCAATTAACAACAATTATTGAGGGCTTACCGTCACTCTTACCAATTACAGCAGAAAAAATTAACCATGATTTAAAACGACGCCAAGGAGGACATGGACGCGGTCGTCGTATGCAAATCGAAACAGATACAGTGGAAATAGTTGCTGGTGTTCGTCACGGACAAACACTTGGTTCTCCTGTAGCACTCGTAGTCACAAATGATGACTGGAAGCACTGGACAAAAATTATGGGAGCAGAGCCATTAGCAGAAGATGTGAATCCTGAAGAGATCAAACGCCAAATTTCACGTCCACGTCCAGGACATGCGGATTTAGTAGGTGGCATGAAATATGGACACCGTGATTTACGCAATGTATTAGAGCGTTCTTCAGCGCGTGAGACAACTGTTCGTGTTGCGGTAGGTTCTGTTGCAAAGGCGCTATTAAATGAATTAGGTATTTCAATTGTGTCACATGTAACAGAAATTGTTGGCATTAAGGCAGATACTTCTTTAGTAGAAGGGAAATCTGCAGATGAAATTCGTGCCATTGTTGAAGCAGATCCTTGCTATTGTGTTGACCCAGAGGCTTCTGCAAAAATGGTAGAGGCGATTGATGAAACGAAAAAAGCGGGTGACTCAATTGGTGGCGTTGTTGAAGTGATCGTTGAAGGAATGCCAGCTGGTGTTGGTTCATATGTTCATTATGATCGAAAACTAGATTCAAAACTTGCAGCTGCAATGCTATCTATCAATGCATTTAAAGGTGTTGAATTTGGAATTGGGTTTGAAATGGCACGTCGTAAAGGCTCTGAAGTACATGATGAAATCATTTGGTCAGAGGAAGAAGGCTACACACGTGCAACAAATCGACTGGGTGGTTTAGAAGGTGGAATGTCTACTGGAATGCCTATTGTCGTACGTGGTGTAATGAAACCAATCCCTACATTATATAAACCGTTACAAAGTGTTGATATTGAAACAAAAGAGCCATTTAAAGCTAGTGTAGAGCGCTCGGATAGCTGTGCAGTACCGGCAGCATCAGTAGTTGCGGAGCACGTTATTGCCTGGGAAATAGCAAATGTAATATTGGAACAATTCCATAGTGATCAATTACCTCAATTAAAAGCTCAAATCGACGAACAGCGTCGTTATACAAAGGGATTCTAATTTATGCGAGTACAAGTAGCGACGAAATCGCATCAATATGAGGTTGTACTTGGGCATAAATTTTTAGCGGAAGCAGTAAAAGCATTTGACAATATGCTACAAAAAGCTGATAAGCTCATTGTTTTTACGGATGCTAATGTATGGGCAGCACAAGGAGATTATTTCAAGGCTAATTTCCCTTATGATTTTGAGGTCTTTGTCTTACCAGGTGGTGAGGCATGTAAAACCTTAGAACAATACAATGCAGCGCAAACATTTTTACTTGAACAAAAATGTTCACGTAAATCATTTGTTTTTGCATTTGGTGGGGGAGCTGTAGGCGATTTAACAGGCTTTGTTGCAGCCACTTATATGCGTGGAGTACCGTTTATTCAAATCCCGACAACGATTTTAGCACACGACTCAGCAGTAGGTGGTAAAACAGCTATTAATCATCCACTAGGAAAGAATATGATTGGTGCGTTTTATCAACCTGAGGGAGTAATATATGATACTGTATTTATCGAAAGCTTACCTGAGCGCGAGGTACGTTCGGGAACAGCGGAAGTGATAAAGCATGCGATGATTTCTAATGCAGTATGGTTAGAGGAATTAATGGCAGAAGAGACAGTTATTCATTTTAGCACTGAAGAGTTAGCAAAGCAGCTTGGAAAAGGTATAGAAGTGAAGGCGCATATTGTTGCAGAGGACGAAACCGAGCAATCCGTGCGAAAATTTTTAAACTTAGGTCATACTTATGGGCATGCAATTGAAGCGGCTGCTGGGTATGGAAAAGTAGCACATGGAGAGGCAGTAATGATTGGACTCGTTTATTGCTTATTATTAAGTGAACGATACGGCGAGTTAGATCGTAATTTCACTACAGCATTTTTGCAATTTGCATTAAAAAATGGCTATCCATTTGAAGCTGTGAAAGAATATTCTTTTGAACAGTTAACAGAGTATCTAATGAAAGATAAAAAAGCGGAGTATGGTATTTTACAATTTGTATTATTAGAAAAAATTGGTAAACCATTTGTGCGACCAATTGATATAGCTGAGTGCAAAGAAGTAGATGCCGAATTCCGACAGCTATTAGCGGAGGTGCTTGTATGATTCGTGGACTTAGAGGAGCAATTACAATTGAATCTGACAAGCCAGAGTTTGTATGGGATGAGACAGCAAGATTAGTACGTGAAGTAGTAGCAGCAAATAATGTGGAGGTAGATGATATTGCTTCTATACTTATATCCACAACACCTGATATTACGTCAGCATTTCCAGCACGTGCCGTACGATTAATGGACGGGTGGCAATATGTACCTGTTATGTGTACACATGAAATGGACGTGCCAAACGCACTGCCACTTTGTATTCGTATATTAATACATGCGAATGTGGAAGTGGCACAAAAAGATGTAAAGCACTTGTATCTTAATGATGCAGTGAAATTAAGACCAGATTTAGCCCAAGCTAAATAATTAGAGGAGATGTTTGAGATGAAATGGAAACAACAATTGGACGGTATGAAAGCATATAAGCCTGGTAAACCAATTGAAGAAGTACAACGTGAATATGGCTTACAAGAAGTCGTAAAATTAGCATCTAATGAAAACCCATTTGGGTGCTCACCTAAGATAACAGCTTATTTACAAAATAATTCAGCAAACCATGCTATCTATCCAGATGGCTATGCACAAAATTTACGTACGGCTGTTGCAAATCATCTAGGTGTCAATGAAACACAGCTTCTTTTTGGTAACGGCTCTGACGATATTATTGCAATTATTACTCGTGCACTGTTGTATCCAGGTGTGAACACAGTAATGGCAGACCCATCATTCTCTCAATACTGGCACAATGCTGAAATTGAAGGTGCAGAGGTACGCAAAGTTCCTTGTATTGAAGGTGCGCATGACTTAGATGCAATGGTAGCAGCCATTGATGATCATACATCAATCGTTTGGGTTTGTAGTCCAAATAATCCAACGGGGGTTGTAATACCTGATGTTGAATTGCGTGCATTTTTAGCTAAGGTACCAAGTGACGTACTAGTAGTATTAGATGAAGCGTATATCGAATACGTAACGCATCCAGGTCACAAAGATACTCTATCATTAATCGACGAGTTTCCAAATGTACTATTATTGCGTACATTCTCAAAAGCATATGGTCTTGCTTCTTTCCGAGTTGGTTATGCAATAGGGCAACCAGAAGTAATTGCTAAGCTAGATCCAGTAAGATCGCCCTTTAATAATACAATTTTAAGTCAAGCAGTTGCGACAATTGCTATAAGTGACCAAGAATTTATAAAAGCTTGCCGTGAAGCAAATGAAAAAGGTAAAAAACAATATGTTGAATTTTGTGAAAAAAATAACTTGAAATACTTCCCTTCTGATACGAACTTTATTTTCTTTAATACGAATGCTGATAGCGATGTTGTTTTCAATGAGCTTATGAAGCGAGGATTTATAATCCGTAGCGGAAATGCGTTAGGATTACCTGGGTTTATCCGTGTGACCATCGGAACTGAGGCTCAAAATGAAGCATTGCTTGGTCACCTTGAAAACGTCCTAAAAGAGCAAGGGGTTTTTGGATGACACGTAAAGTGCTCGTTATTGGGCTAGGTCTAATTGGAGGCTCGATTGCCTTAGCATTACAAAAGGCACCTGAAACAACAATAACAGGCTATGATATGGATGCAAAAACACGTGAACATGCAAAAACGTTAAATATTGTTCATGATATTGTGACAGATCCGAAAACAGTTGCAGCCGACGTGGATGTCATTATTTTTGGAACTCCCGTCAACGCAACACTTGAATGGATGGAACAATTAAAAACATGGCCGTTAAAAAATAAAGTAATCGTAACAGATACAGGTAGTACAAAAAAAATGATTATGCAAAAGGCGGGGGAATTACGTGAGCTAGGCATTACCTTTATTGGTGGGCATCCAATGGCAGGTTCCCATAAAAGTGGTGTATTAGCTGCGAAGGCCCACCTTTTTGAAAATGCGTATTATATGCTAACGCCACTCGCTGGTGAAGAAATTGTAAATATGGCACAGCTGGAAAGTCTATTAAAATTTACACATGCAAAAGTTGTTAGTGTATCTGCTCGTGAGCATGATCATATGACAGCTGTAGTTAGTCATTTTCCACATGTCGTTGCTGCTTCTCTTGTGCATCAGTTGGGCGGAGAAAATGGGGAATATCCGATGACACGTTCACTTGCTGCAGGTGGCTTCCGTGATGTAACGCGCATTGCCTCGTCCAATCCGGTTTTATGGCGAGATATTACATTGCAAAATCGTGATGAGCTTATTGCGCAACTAGAAGGCTGGGAAAATGAAATGACTCGTGTGAAGGAGCTGCTTTTAAATGGTGGTTCAGATGACATTGAAAATTATTTTGCGGTAGCCAAAGAGCTAAGAGATGAATTACCGATTAGTGCAGGAGCGATGTTTACCTCATTTGACTTATATGTTGATGTTCCTGACTATCCAGGGGTTATTTCTGAGGTGACAGGCTTGCTTGCAGACGAAGCGATTAGTATTACCAATTTACGTATCGTAGAGTCACGTGAAGATGTTTTCGGGATTCTTGTTATTAGCTTACAAAGCGAAAGTGACCGTGAACGTGCAGCAGCGTGTATACAAAAGCGTGCAAATTATGAAACATATATTTCATAGGGTAAATGACATAAATGATAAGAAAGCGTCGGAATTACGGCGCTTTCTATCTTCATATTGGAGGGAAGAAAACGATGAGTGAAAAAGTATTACAATATGATAAGCCTTCCTTACAAGGGACTTTAACGATTCCTGGTGATAAATCTGTTTCTCACCGTTCCGTTATGTTTGGAGCTATTGCAACGGGTAAAACGACAGTTGACGGCTTTTTATTAGGTGAGGATTGTTTAAGTACAATTGATTGTTTCCGAAAGCTCGGTGTTAAAATTGAAGTGGAAGGAACAAATGTATCGATCGACAGTCCGGGTATAGATGGGTGGCAAGAACCTACAGAAGTACTATACACAGGAAACTCTGGTACGACGACACGCTTAATGCTAGGGATTTTAGCTGGTTCTAATGGTCACTCAGTAATGACAGGGGATGCGTCTATTGGAAAGCGACCAATGCGCCGTGTGATTGATCCATTACGTCAAATGGGTGCACACATTACTGGAAGGGCAGATGGACAATACACGCCATTAGCCATTCAAGGTACAACATTACGAGCTATAGATTATCATATGCCTGTTGCGAGTGCACAGGTGAAGTCAGCTATTTTACTTGCAGGTTTACGTGCTGAGGGTACTACAATTGTTCGAGAAACTGAAGTATCTCGAGATCATACTGAGAGAATGCTTCGTCAATTTGGAGCAAAGGTTGATGAGGTGGATGGTGTTATTTCAATAAAAGGAGGGCAAACTCTAACGGGGACGCATGTTTCTGTTCCAGGTGATATTTCATCTGCTGCCTTTTTCTTAGTTGCAGGAGCTATCTGTGAAGCTAGTGAAATAATGCTAAAAAATGTCGGAATTAACCCAACACGAGATGGGATCATCGAAGTGCTTCAAAAAATGGGTGCATCTATGACACTTATTCCGGATGAAGATAGTCAATCAGAGCCGACAGCAACAATTACAATTGAAACGTCAGCATTAAAAGGCACTACAATCGAGGGAGATATTATTCCTCGTCTTATCGATGAAATCCCGATCCTTGCTTTATTAGCAACGCAGGCAAATGGAAAAACTATTATTAAGGATGCCGAGGAGTTAAAAGTAAAGGAAACAGACCGGATAACGGCTGTAGTGGATGAATTGAAAAAACTAGGCGCTAATATTGAAGCAACCGAGGATGGAATGATTATTGAAGGACCAACACCATTACGAGGCGCTAGTCTTAAAACCTATGGTGATCATCGTATTGGAATGATGGGCGCTGTTGCAGCACTAATAACAAATGGAGCAGTAATTTTAGATGACGCAGAATGTATAGCGGTTTCTTACCCACCGTTTTTCGAGCATATAGAGGAAGTAAAGTAAAATGAAACGCCAGCAAATGGGTTTCGTCTGTGCGAAAGCGAAGCGACAGCAACAAATGTTTTCTATAGCGAAAGCAAAGCGACAGCAACAATGTTTTCTGTGCGAAAGCGAAGCGACAGCAACAAATGTTTTCTGTGCGAAAGCGAAGCGACAGCAACAAATGTTTTCTGTGCGAAAGCGAAGCGACAGCAACAACAAATGTTTTCTATGCTAAACTCTCCAAGCTATTGGGGAGTTTTTTTACTTGTTTCGATAGAGAATGTTTTGTAGCATAAAGGTATCAATGAAAGAATAGGTGAATGACTGTGAACAATGCGATGACTGAAATGATGCAAGCACTTGAACAAGGGGACTTAGCATTAATTGAACAGCTACTTGAATCATTTTTAATGAAGGAGTTACCCGAGGAAATCTATGCGCTAGCTGAAGTTTTTATGCAGTATGGGTATATGAAGGAAGCAGACCGTGTGCTGGATCATTTACAATTTTTATTCCCAGAAGAGGCACAGTTAAAAATTGATCGTGCAAATGTTTTAATGGAACTTGGCAATGAAGATGAAGCTTTAGATTTTTTATTAGAAATAGAGGAGACTTCTCCAGAATATCCTCAAGCATTATTAGTATTGGCGGATTATTATCAAATGCAAGGATTATTTGAAGTAGCAGAAATGCGCATCAATGAGGCGTTAGCTTTATTACCAGAGGAGCCATTATTACATTTTGCTAAAGCAGAACTCTTATTTGAAACTGGTCGTTTTTTAGAGGCTGCGAGACTATATGAGGAATTGTATGGACAACAAATAGAATTTGCAGGGGTAAGTCTTGTTGAACGACTTGCTGAGGTGTATCGTGCAGGAGCTGCCTATGAAACAGCTTTAGAGTACTATTTTAAGGCACTTGAGGATGAAGTAAAGCCAGATATTTTATTTGGTGCAGCATATTCAGCTTTCCAGTCACAAAAATTTGAAATGGCCATTAAACAATTAGAGGAATTAAAAGAATTAGATCCTGATTATTTTTCTGCCTATTTATTGCTAGCTGAAAGTTATGCCATGATTGAGGACAATAAAAAAGCATATGCTGCCATTATGGAAGGATTAAAGCGTGACGAATACGATAAGGCCCTATACTTATTCGCTGGTAAAATGGCTTTAAAAACTGGTTTGCCAGCTGAGGGCGAGCAGCATCTACGTGAAGCCATTGCGTTAGATCCTGAATACATGGAGGCAGTGTTAGCATTAATCTCTGTGTTGGCACAGCAAGAGCGTTATGAGGATGTAGTAGAATTATTTGAAACGTTACAACAAAATGATTTTGAATGGAGCACATTATACCCATTTGCTGCGGAGGCATATGAAAATTTAGAATTGTACGACCGTGCATACGAATTTTACCATTTGGCATATAATGATTTTAAGGAAGACGCAGCATTTTTAGAAAAATACGTTTATTTCTTATTAGAGGAAGGGAAGCGTTTAGAAGCTAAAGAAGTACTCCGTCAATTAATAACTATTCAGCCAGGTGAACTAGAGTGGCAAGAGAAGTTAGAAACCTTAGAATTTGAGTAAAGGAGGGAGTGGGTATGACTGCTTCTGTATCAGTTGTCGATAAAAAAGCATTTGTTAGATGGTTTTTAAAAAATTATCAATTGAAACGTCGTGAGTGTGTATGGATTTTGAATTACTTATTAAGCAATGATGAGTTATTAAAACGAATTCGATTTGTTGAAGAAGCTCATTATTGCCCTAGAGCAATGGTAATGTCAACTGTTGACTCAACAGGTGTGCCATTTCGTTTTTACAAAGGCAATGTAATGACAGCAGATGCTGAGAAATCTTTCCATGATTTACGCTTACATGAACATGAAGATATGTATATACAACTGAATTTTCCAAATGTACCACCAAGCGCACAATACTTAGCAGTTCTTGAAGAAAACCCTTATATGCCGGAAGCACTGATTGTCAGTGAAAAAGATCGTTTACTGGCAGAAGAGCTGCTTTCCAACAGCTTACTCGTATTCCAAGAAGAAAAATTACTCGCACAGATTGATGAAGCCCTCGACCAGGGAGATGAAGAACGCTTTTATGAATTGTCAAATTTGTTACAAGCTTTGAAGGAAACGGCTAATTTACGTTAGACATAAGTAAAAATTGAATGTCCTTTACCCACCTCAATATGGTAACATAACTAGTGACTGATTGTTTTCACTTTTTATTGGTTATCCTATTAAAGAGTGGGAAAAGGGCATTTTTTTATCTTTATTCAGTAGGTGTATTGAAACCCTAGCGGATGTCACGGATTTTGAAATGAAGGAATATAAGGATGTTAGCCTAAAACCTTCACAACCTGTGAAAACGGCTAACTGATCTGCATCGGTAAAATCGCCACGTCCTGTGGCATTACAGAAATGATCGACATCATGTCGGGTTGAGGCATAATTCAAAATCCGGACGCATTGTTTATCTGCGCTACAGTTACAATTACACCAAGGCGAAATTGATTTATGCAACATGAGGAGGTTTGTTGGATGTATTTTAATGCAAACGATTTGACATCGTTTATGGCACAGAAGGATTTTATTGATACAGCAATTGTTCCACTCGTATCCGTCGATTTAACTTCTGAAAGATTGAAACAGAGTGGTACAGAAGCAGATTTTTTGTTATCACTCACATCATTTATCGAACAACAATTTAAAGGTCGCCTATTATTGATGCCACCATTTTCGTATAGTGTAACTTTAAAAAACGAAGAAATGCCAAAGCAATTAGAGGCGCAATTACATAATGCTGGTTTTAAGCATGTGTTCTTCATTACTTGTGACCATTCTTGGACAAATATTGGAGAGGAAGTAAATGTTATTTGGCTACCAGCGATTCCATTAGAAAGCATGGATAAAGGTGTGAAAAACTCTATTCTCGAAGATCAATTGCGACAAGTGATTCCGATACTTTCGACCAAATGGGCACAGATTTAACAATTTGTTTCAATAAATGTTCACATTCTCCAGCTTTCCACAGAATGCTATATTGACCAAGCTATGGTCTTGATATATCATAGATATGTCCTAGTATTACTATTTGTAAAAGTATGTCCGTTGGACTGACCTTTAAGTTAGAGGGGGGAAAAAAATGAGTAATAATCGAGTTTCACGTCGTCAATTCCTAAGCTATACACTAACTGGTGTAGGTGGATTTATGGCGGCAGGTATGCTGATGCCAATGCTTCGCTTTGCAATTGACCCATTATTACAAAAGCATGATGGTGGGAATTTTATAAAGACAGAGCATAAAATCGCTGATATTACTGACAAACCAATTAAAGTTGACTTAAAATTTGAACAAGTTGACGCATGGTACAAATCAGAAGTAACAAACGTAGCTTGGGTTTACAAAGATGGCGATCAAATCATTGCATTATCTCCTGTTTGTAAGCATTTAGGATGTATGGTGGGCTGGGAGCAAGATTCAGGGCATCCAAATCAATTCTTCTGTCCTTGTCACGCTGGACGTTACGAGAAAAATGGTAAAAACGTACCAGGTACACCGCCTACAGGTCCGTTGGATGAATACGAAGTTAAAGAAGAAGATGGTTACTTATCGCTTGGTCCAACTAAAGCAAATACTCTAGTTTAGTAAGGGGGTACAAAACAGTGCTAAATAAAATTTATGATTGGGTCGATGAACGCTTAGATATTACACCGATTTGGCGTGATATTGCCGACCACGAAGTGCCAGAGCACGTAAACCCTGCACACCATTTTTCAGCATTCGTTTACTGTTTCGGAGGATTAACTTTCTTCATCACAGTTATTCAAATACTATCTGGTATGTTCTTAACAATGTACTATGTACCAGACGTAGTGAATGCATGGAAATCAGTTTATTATTTACAAAACGAAGTAGCATTTGGTGAAATCGTACGCGGTATGCACCACTGGGGAGCTTCATTAGTAATCGTAATGATGTTCTTACATACTCTTCGTGTATTCTTTACAGGTTCTTATAAGAAACCTCGTGAATTAAACTGGATGGTTGGTGTAGGTATTTTTGGTGTAATGATGGGTCTTGGTTTTACAGGATACTTATTACCATGGGATATGAAAGCATTATTCGCTACAAAAGTAGGTATCGAAATTGCTGCATCTGTACCGTTTATCGGTGAGTTTATTAAAATCTTATTAGCGGGTGACTCAACTATTCTTGGAGCTCAAACGTTAACACGATTCTTTGCGATTCATGTATTCTTCTTACCTGCAGTATTGTTTGGGTTACTTGCAGCACACTTTATCATGATTCGTCGTCAAGGAATTTCAGGGCCGTTGTAATAATTCTTGACGGTTCGATGATTTTTTAAAGGAGGGGACATAATGCATCGCGGAAAAGGAATGAAATTTGTTGGTGATTCTCGTATTAAAGCAAATCACAGAATGCCGAACGTTCCAAAGGATTATTCCGAATATCCAGGTAAGACGGAAGCTTTCTGGCCGAACTTCTTACTAAAAGAATGGATGGTTGGTGCTGTATTTTTAATTGCTTATTTGTTATTAACAGTTGCTCATCCATCACCACTTGAAGGACCAGCTGATCCTACAAGAGCATACACGCCATTACCGGACTGGTATTTCTTATTCTTGTATCAATTATTAAAATATTCATTTGCTTCTGGTCCATACCAAGTCATTGGAACCGTTGTAATTCCAGGTCTTGCATTTGGAGCGCTATTATTAATGCCATTTTTAGACAAAGGTCCAGAACGCCGTCCATCTAAACGTCCGTTACCGACAGCGTTTATGTTATTAACTTTGGCTGCTATGTTCTACTTAACTTGGGAGTCAGTTGTTAACCATGACTGGGAAGCTCAAAAAGCTATGGGTGCAATTGTAGAAGAAGTTGAAGTTGATATTGATGAATCACTTCCAGGATTTAAAATTTGGAATGGTGACACTGGTGAACAAGCTAAATCTTGTATCGGCTGTCATGCTGCTGACTTAAAAGGTGGCCCAGCTGCTCCAGCATTAGTTGGTAATAAACTAACAGCTGAAGAAGTTGAAGATATTATCCATAATGGTCGCGGCAAAATGCCACCTGGCGTATTCAAGGGTACAGACGAAGAAGCCAAACAATTAGCTGAATTTATTGCGAGCTTAAAGGCTAAATAATAAGCTTAGTTTAAAAGAGTCAGGAAACTGGCTCTTTTTTTCTACTTCTATAATAATGTGACTGTTACAACATCAAAATGGTTCCCGAAAAATAATGTTTTTTAGAGAAAAATGTCGAAAAAGATGGTCAGATGTACTAGAAATTATCTAGTATACAGTTTTTGGGCATTAATAAAACAATAAAAAAAGACTATTTATACATAATAAAAATAAAAAAAGACATCTTAGTAAAGACGGAAAATAAAGGAGTTTTAATCATGCAAATTACACGTGCAAACATCTGGTATCTCCTTACCCATAAGTCATTCTTAATATTATTATTCATTATCAATCTATTAGGAACTATTTACGGTTATTATTGGTATGGGGGTCAGCTTGCCAACACAGAGCCAATTTTTTATATTTTTGTGCCAGATAGTCCGACAGCCAGTTTATTCTTTTGCTTTGTATTGTTAGCTTGGATTATGGGCAAAAGTTGGCCGCTCATGGAAGTGCTAGCACTTGTTACACTAGTGAAGTATGGGATATGGGCTGATGTCATGAATATTTGGACACTGATTGAAACTGGATCGATCGGTTGGCAGGGATGGATGCTGGTAGGCTCGCATTTTGCGATGGCTGTCCAAGCAATCCTTTATATCGGTAAATATGTTTTTTCATATTGGCATGTTGCCGTGGCAGCGGTATGGACATTGCATAATGATGTGATTGATTATGTATTTGGACAAATGCCAATGTACCGTGATTTGGCAGAGTATACAAGCTATATTGGCTATTTTACTTTTTGGTTATCAATTGTATGCATTTTTCTAGCCATCTTCTCAATTAGGTGGCGCAAATATTTGCCGAATTAAGTAATTGATTATAGAATTATAGTATAGAGATAGAAAGGGGTTAGAAAATTGTCAACAAGCATGTATATTGTTTATTTTGCAATTATTATGCTACTGCCACTTTATGCACAGATAAAAGTGAAGGGCACGTATAATAAGTTTGCAAAAGAACGTACAATGAAGGGACAAACAGGTGCAGAGGTAGCGCGTGCGATTTTAGATGCGAACGGTTTATATGATGTACGAGTTGTTCCAACGCAAGGTGTGTTGTCTGATCATTATAATCCGGCGACAAAAACAGTTGCACTATCGGAAAGTAACTTTTATGAGGCTAGTATTGCAGGTGCTGCAGTTGCTGCCCACGAGGTTGGCCATGCTATCCAGCATAAAGAAGCTTATTCAATGCTGACATTACGTAGCAAGCTAGTTCCAGTCGCAAATATTTCATCAAATATGTCATGGTTATTTGTAATGATTGGTATTTTTGCAAGTAGTTCGAATATGTTACTTCTAGGTATCATATTATTAGCAGCAGGTGTGCTTTTCCAATTAGTAACGTTACCAGTAGAATTTGATGCTTCAAAACGTGCGTTAGTGCAAATGAATTCATTGGGAATTATTACAAATGAAGAAGAGCGTCCAGCACGAAAAGTGTTAAGTGCTGCAGCATTAACATATGTTGCCGCAGCAGCAGTAGCAGTATTAGAATTATTACGTTTAGTATTAATCTTTACAAATATGCGCAATGACGACTAATAAAAAACTTGTTGTAGTGGTATGTCACTATAGCAAGTTTTTTAACTTCTTTCAGCGGGAGACCGTTAAACTATGGTTTTACAATAGGTGTGTTGATTAACTATCATTATCATTCGAAGAGGCTGATTTCCGCTACGGGCTACTCGCTTTCCTGCGGGCGAGCGCCGAGCCGCTTCCTCCGCTTCGCTTCGTGCAGGGTCTCGTCTGTCTCGCTTTCGAGGGCACTGAAAAAGTGGTTAGATAAAGGAAGTAGCGAATTTTTTCTCTACTTCCTTTTCTTTTTCATCTATAATTATTAGTATACTGTTCATTTTAGGTGGTGCTTTTTATGCTTTCCAAACAAGAAACGCTTGCTCTTAGTCCTCATATGGCAATCTATGATTTAGTTGTGCCAAAAGATAATATGCTTCGTCAAATGAAGGAATTAATTGATTTTACTTTTGTTTTAGAGGAATTAGAGACTAAATATTGTCTAGATAATGGTCGTTACGCTATTTCACCTATTCGTATGTTCAAATATTTATTACTTAAGGCAATTTATGATATTTCTGATGTTGATGTAGTAGAACGTTCTAAATATGATATGTCCTTTAAATATTTTTTAGATATGGCACCAGAAGAAGGTGTTATTGAGGCAAGTTCTTTAACAAAATTCCGTCGATTACGTTTACAAGATGTCCAATTGTTAGATTTACTCATTCACAAAACCGTAGAACTAGCTATTGCACAGGGTGTTTTAAAAAGTAAAACATTGATTGTAGACGCAACACATACGAAGGCACGCTACCAACAGAAGTCCCCGAAAGAGTTTTTACAAGAGAAATCAAAACAGGTACGAAAAGCCGTGTATCAATTCGATGAAACAATGAAATCAAAATTTCCCACTAAACCGACTTCTCAAGATATCCAAAAAGAAGTGGACTATTGTCACCAAGTCATTCAAATAATAGAAGAAAATAAGGCTATTGCTCAAATACCAAGTGTACAAGAAAAAGTAAATGTCCTCAAAGAAGTTATTGAAGATTATGAGCTTAAAATAAATTACTCAGCTGATCCTGATGCACGTGTCGGTTATAAATCTAAAGAGAATCCTTTCTTTGGTTATAAAACACATTTGGCAATGAGTGATGAAAGACTTATAACAGCAGTAGTTGTAACAACAGGTGAAAAAAGTGACGGGAATTATTTACAAGAGCTAGTAGAGAAGAGTGAGCAAGCAGGCATAGAAGTGAACACCATTCTTGGAGATACAGCGTATTCTGGTAAAGAGAATTTATTATACACAAAAAAGAAAGAGATTCAACTCATTTCAAGGCTACATCCTGTTATTACGAACGGTCAACGGAAGCAAGAAAGTAAGTTTGAGTTTAATAAAGATGCCGATTTATATGTGTGCCCTGCTGGACATTTAGCAAAGAGTAAAAGTATTAAAAAGCGTAAGAATTCCACGCAAAATACACAATTAAAATATTTCTTTGATATAGAAAAATGTAAAGTTTGTCCTTTAAAAGAAGGGTGTTATAAAGAAGGAGCGAAAACAAAAAGTTATTCAGTTTCTCTTCTGTCAAATGAACACATAGAACAAGAAGTGTTTCAGGAAACGGAATCCTTTAAACAATTGGCAAAAGAACGCTATAAAATCGAAGCAAAGAATAGTGAAATAAAAAACAGACACGGGTATAATCAAGCAAACGCCACGGGTCTATTTGGTATGCAAATACAAGCAGCCGCAACGCTATTTGTCGTGAATATGAAGAGAATTTTAAAACTAATGAACGAAAAAAGCAAAGAATAATGAAAGAAATCGGACGACCCCTTCCTAAAAAAGGATGAAATGGCGCCCGATATTTTTTTTGAGTTAAAAAATTTTAATTTTGATGAGTTTTTCAGTGCCCTCCTCGCTTTCCCGCGGGAGTCGAGTAGCCCTACGCTCCAATCAGTTAAAATGGAAATTCTTTAGCATTATAGCAACAAAAAAATCCTTTTATCGCTCAATAATAAACCTATTTTTTCCTTAATCAACACGCCTGGTTTTACAATTTATTATGTAAAAAAGCCTACCTCCAACGAAAAAAAGTTTTATTCGAGGAAAGCAGGCAGATGAGTAAATTTAATGGAGCGGTTGTTTTTGGTCGTCAAGCGTGAAGCCTTCTCCTGCAACATCTCGTACTTCTATGATAGATACGAAAGCGTGTGGATCAATCTCATGAACAATAGATTTTAAGCGCACAACCTCATTGTGACCAATGACACAATAAATAACTTCTTTTTGTTGCTTTGTGAAATGGCCATGACCTTCTAGTATAGTGATACCACGTTCCATTCGTAATGCAATCATCTCAGCAATGGTGCTAGATTTTTCGGATACAATAAGTGCTCCACGTGCTGCATATGCTCCTTCTTGAACAAAATCAATGACGCGCGCGCCCACAAATACCGCAACGAGGGTATACATCATAGAGCGTGCATCTAAAAACGTTAGCCATGATAAGATAATGACGATAGCGTCAAAGCTGAACATCGTTTTACCCATACTCCAGCCAAAATATTTATGCCCAAGGCGTGCCAAAATATCTACACCGCCAGTTGTACCACCGAAGCGAAAAACGATACCGAGCCCAAGTCCAACAAAAACCCCAGCAAAAAGAGCAACGAGTAACATATCGTCCTCTAAATGAATAGTAAATTGATATTTTTGGAAAACTTTAAGGAAAACTGAAACAGATAAAGTTCCAACAAGCGTATAAATAAATGATTTTTTCCCAAGTAAACGATAACCAATAATAAACATTGGAATATTCAATAATAAATTCAGTAATGCAGGGTCCCAGCCTAGTGTAAAATAGAGTATGAGTGTAATCCCACTTAAGCCACCTTCACCAAGCTGATTTTGCATGTTGAAGTGGACAAATCCGAAGCTAAAAATGGCCGCTCCGAGCATTATTGCGATGATATTACGGATTTTGATCTGTTTTAGCATATGACCTCCTGAGGTTCCAAACAAATGAAGTAGTGCTATCTATTATCTGACATTTTATTGTTTTTGACAACAATGGTGTAAATTTTATACGATGGTATGTAGGAGTGTGATTTTGATGACTGAACAAGTGACAATGCAAGCTTTACAGCAGCGTGTTGATGATTATATTGGACAATTTAAGGAAGGCTATTTCCCGCCATTTGAGTTACTGGCACGTTTAACTGAAGAGCTTGGTGAATTATCTCGCGAAGTGCAGGATGTTTACGGACAAAAGAAGAAAAAGAGCACAGAGGAAGCGAATAGCATTGAAGAAGAATTAGGTGACTTTTTCTTTGTTTTAGTCTGCTTTGCAAATGCACAGGGCATTAAATTAGATGAAGCACTTTTACGTGTCATACATAAATTTGAAACAAGGGATCAAGGTCGTTGGACTAGAAAGGATGAAGAATAATGTCGATTCGTGTAGCAATAGCAGGACCTAGAGGTAAGATGGGAGCTGAAGCTGTACATACTGTCATGAAACATGACAAAATGGAGTTAGTAGCTGTATTAGATTATAAGGAAGTAGGAAAAACACTAGCTGATTTAGAAATGTTTCCAGCAAGTTATACAGTACCGATTTTTACAGATATGCATGACCTTGTAGAGGCAACCGCACCAGACGTATTAGTAGATTTAACAAGCCCGCATGCAGTTTACAAACATACTAAAGAGGCCTTGAATTTAAATGTACGACCTGTAATTGGTACAACAGGCTTCACAGATGCACAACTTAAGGAGTTATCAACAATTGCTAAAGAAAAAGAGCTGGGCTGCATTATTGCACCAAACTTTGCAATTGGGGCAATTCTAATGATGAAATTTGCCAAGGAAGCAGCAAAATATTTACCTGATGTTGAAATTATTGAAATGCACCACGATCAAAAATTAGATGCGCCATCAGGAACAGCTGTTAAAACGGCACAATTGATTCAAGAAGTGCGAGCAACCAAATTGCAAGGACATCCAGAGGAAAAAGAAACTATTGAGGGTGCAAGAGGGGCAGAATTTGATGGCATGCGCATTCACTCTGTTCGCTTACCTGGTTTAGTGGCACACCAGCAAGTGTTATTTGGTGGCGATGGGCAGCTATTAACAATTCGTCATGATTCATTAAATCGTAATTCATTTATGTCCGGAGTAGCTTTCTGCGTAGAAGAGGTCATGAAAATGGATCAACTAGTATATGGTTTAGAAAACATCATCTAAAGATTGGGATGAAAGCTTTATGAAAATCGCATTAATTGCACATGATCGCAAAAAAGATAATTTAGTACAGTTTGCTATTGCTTACCAAGATATATTAAATGAGCATACGCTGTTTGCTACAGGCACAACTGGACAGCGCGTTATTGAAGCTACAGGCTTAGAGGTAACACGTTTTCGCTCAGGTCCACTTGGTGGCGACCAACAAATTGGCGCAATGATTGCCAATAATGATATGGACATGGTCATTTTTTTCCGTGATCCTTTAACAGCACAACCACATGAGCCAGATGTTTCTGCACTTATTCGTCTTTGTGATGTATACCAAGTGCCTCTGGCCACAAATATGGGAACTGCAGAAATATTACTAAAAGGCCTACAAGAAGGCTTTGTGGATTGGAGACTGATTCAAGAAAGACGAGATTAAAAAAGACGTGATTTAGAAAGGATGATAATCGAATGAGAAAGCTAAAAATCGGCATTACCTGTTATCCAACAGTTGGAGGCTCTGGTGTTATCGCAACAGAATTAGGAAAAATGCTTGCAGAGAGAGGACACGAAATTCATTTCATCACCTCAAGCGTACCATTTCGATTGAATAAAATTTATCCAACCGTCTTTTTCCATGAAGTAGAAGTTAATAACTATTCAGTATTTCAGTATTCGCCATATGATATAGCATTAGCGAGTAAAATGGCGGACGTGATTAAAGATGAAGAATTAGATGTGCTACATGTACATTATGCAATACCACATGCTGTTTGTGCTGTTTTAGCACGAGAAATGAGTGGTCGTGACATTGGGATTGTTACAACGCTACATGGTACAGATATTTCGGTGCTTGGGCAGGATTCTACCCTTTCACAGGCAATTAAGTATGGCATTAACAAATCTGATATCGTTACGACAGTATCTGAGGCATTAAAGCAACAAACTTACGAGCTTATTGATACAGTAAAGCCAATTACTACAATTTACAACTTTGTTGATGAACGTGAATACTTCCCACGCAATCCAGGGAACTTGAAGGAACAGTTTGGAATTCAAGAAGATGAAAAAGTTATTATTCACGTATCGAACTTCCGTAAAATTAAGAATCTTCCGCATATTATCGACGCCTTTATGAAGATTCGTGCAAACATGAAGGCAAAGTTATTGCTTGTAGGTGACGGTCCTGAAAAGCATCGTGTGATGGACCAAGTAAAGGAAAGTCCTTATATGAAAGATGTTCTATTTTTGGGCAAACAAGAAAACTTAGCTGAATTGTATGCCATAAGTGACCTTAAATTATTGCTATCACAGCAGGAATCATTTGGGTTAGTTTTACTTGAAGCAATGGCTTGTGGCGTACCTTGTATTGGATCGGCTGTAGGCGGTATTCCTGAAGTCATTGAGCATGATGTAGATGGCTATATAGTGGAATTAGGAGATACGGATGCAGTGGCAGAATATGCAGTGAATCTATTGAATGATGAAGAGAAATTACAACGTTTCCGAGAAGCAGCTATTCGTGCTGTTGATGAAAAATTCCACTCAGCTAAAATTGTAGAGCAATATGAAAAATTGTACGAAAAGGTTGCTGAAAGAAATCATGCAAAACAATAAAGAATGGCAAGCAGCCTATTCAGTTATTGAACAACTTGAAAACGTAGGCTTTGAAGCAGTGGTCGTTGGTGGTGCGGTCCGAGATGCAATACTCGGTCGTCCCGCCCATGATGTAGATGTTGCAACAATTGCTATGCCAGAAGAAGTAAAGTCTGTTTTTAATAACACGGTTGATGTAGGGATTCAGCATGGGACGGTACTTGTTATCGTGCCAGCTGGACCTGTCGAAGTCACGACATATCGCACAGATGGTGAATATACGGATCACCGTAGACCAGAGGAAGTGCAATTTGTACGTTCGCTGAAAGAAGATTTAAAGCGCCGAGATTTTACGATGAACGCCATAGCAATGCGCCGTGATGGCTCTTTTGTTGATTTTTACGGAGGATGCCAAGATATTGAGGCTGGACTAATTCGAGCTGTTGGTGACGCGCAGAAACGCTTTTCAGAAGATGCATTAAGAATGCTGAGAGCCGTACGTTTTTCAGCGCAGCTCGGTTTCGTGATTGAATCAGAAACCTTGAAAGCAATGAAGGACAAGGCTGATACTATTTCTTGGATTGCGAAAGAGCGCATAAAGGCAGAGCTTGATAAGCTATGGATAGGGAAAGATGTTTTTAATGGCATTCAAAAGCTAGAGGAAAGTGGCTTAGGAGCACATTTGAATGGTAATTTTCAAGCTAATCACTGGAGTGAGTTTAATGCTCAAGACAAGCTATTAGGTTGGGCATATTTTGCATTGTTACAGGGTGAGCATTGGCGAGAGGTGCTTGGCAGCTATCGTTTATCGAATAAGGAGATGGCGTTTGTAAAAGCTGTGTTAGCAGCTCTAGAAGCTTTAAAGAATGGCTGGACGAATATGGATTATTTTTCGCATACACAACAGGAACTCGAAGCAGCTTGTTATTTTGCGGAGCTTAGACAGTTAAACGTTCAAATGCCACAGCAAAGCATTGAGGAAATACAGACAAAGCTTCCCATTAAACATAAGCAGGAGCTAATTGTAAACGGTTCGGACTTGTTAAAATGGTCTGGAAAAAAAGGTGGACCATGGGTAAAAGAAGCGTTGCAGGCGATGCTAGAAGCGGTTGTGAATGATGAGCTTGAAAATGGCCGACAGGAAATAAAGGATTGGATAGAACACGATTATTTCACCAAAGAATGAAAATACGTTTCTGTAATAAAAGGAGCCGTCTCAAAAACGAGAGATGGCTCCTTTTTAATTTAGTATATGGACGAAGCCAAGAGTAAAAACAAATACCCATCTGTCAGTACAATGATTGTATTCGACCTTAGAACAAATTCAGCGAACCTTTAACTTTCAATGTAATGTTAAAATATAGTTAATCAATAAGTCTTTTGAAAGTTTGGTGAATGTATGAAATATCCTTGTTCATGTTGTGGTTATAAAACAATTGATAGTGATGGTGAGTATGAAATCTGTCCAATTTGTTTTTGGGAGGACGATCCTTTTCAGAAAGTAAATATAGATGAAGAGGGGGCTAATAAAATCTCTTTGGTAGAGGCGCAATCAAACTATTTCCGTTTGGGTGTCTCAGAAGAGCAATTTAGTCATCATGTTAGAAAGCCAGGAATTGAAGACAAAAGAAATCCTGACTGGAAACCGATTAAAGAATCTTTATGGAGGTTATTATGAAATACTTTGAGGAAGCTAAATATATTTGGAAAAATTATGTTCCAAAGAGTGGGCAGGCAGATACAGTTGAAGGTGAACTAATAAGGGCGATTGAAAGACTTCGGTATGAAGCACAGAACAATGGAAATTGTAATTGGGATGAAGGATTTGAACTTTTTTGTCACTATTTATGGGAAGTTTTAAATAACGAAGAGACTTTTGATCAAAATGTTTTGTGTGAAATAAGAATGGATATTGATACGTTATTAAATTATGATTCACCATATCTTGACGACGATGTATATGATAGAATTAGCGACCATATCATTGAATGGACTTTTGCTCATAAAGGACCTATTAAAAGAGAAAAAGATCCGAAACAATATAGGTGAAAATCGTGCATAATTAGTAACTAAAAGATATTCGAAGATAGTTTGTAGTCAATTGTCATAATTTACAGTATGATTAATACTAATAAGATTATAGCAACAGAAATTACTAATGGTAGAATTTACTAAAGGATTGATTTGAGCATGAGTATTTCCATGAAGGATGAAATTTTAAAAAGAATATTAGCTGCTAATGGTGAAGCGGTGTCAGGTCAGGAGCTTGCAGATTCTCTTGGAGTATCACGTACAGCTGTATGGAAACATATGCAGACGCTGCAGGAGGAAGGCTATACATTTGAAACTGTAAAGAAAAAAGGCTATGTGCTGACTGGTGTGCCAAATAGCTTAAGTCCAACACAAATTGACCTGTTTTTAAATACGGAACACTTTGGACGTGAAATTCATTATTTTGATGTTGTAGATTCTACGCAAACAATTGCCCATAGGCTTGCACAGGAAGGCGCTCCACATGGCACGATCATAATCGGGGAGGAGCAAACTGCTGGTCGTGGTCGTATGGCGCGTCCATGGGAATCTGCAAAAGGTACAGGTATTTGGATGACCATTATCGTGAGACCTGATGTGACTCCTCAGCAAGCTTCATCATATACGCTTGTTGTAGCTGTTGCGGTGACAATGGCTATTAAAACATTATATAAACATGTTGAGCCGGCCATTAAATGGCCAAATGATTTACTCATTAATGGTAAGAAATGTACAGGAATTTTAACGGAAATGCAGGCTGAGGCAGACCTTGTACAAGCACTACTAGTAGGCATTGGTATTAATGCAAACCAAGTCGAATCAGATTTCTCACCAGAGATTGCTAATATTGCAACCTCTTTACGTTTAGAAGCGGGTGAGGAAATTAATCGTGCAGCCCTTGTCGCATCTATTTTACAATACTTAGAACAATTCACGGAATTATACGTGAAAGAGGGCTTTGCTAGCATTAAAAATTTATGGGAACAAATGTCATGTACCATTGGGAAACGTATTGAAGTGACAACTTTACGTGGGCGCTTTGAGGGCATTGCCAGTGGCGTTACCGATGAAGGTGTACTACAGCTAACACAGGATGATGGCACAGTCCGAACAATTTATGCTGGGGATATTAAAATTTTATAAATCAAAAGCTGCAAGAATCATGGGAATCTTGCAGCTTTTTTGTGTATTCAATGGAATTTAGATCCTCTATTGGCGAAGTAAGTGTATCTAGCGGCGCAAAAGAGAGTATAAGCGGCGGAGTATCCAACTTTAGCGGCGCAAAAGCGAGTCCAAGCGGCGGAGTAACCGACTAGCGGCGCAAAAGAGAGTATAAGCGGCGGAAAAGCCAACTTTAGCGGCGCAAAAGCGAGTCCAAGCGGCGGAAAAGCCGACTTTAGCGGCGCAAAAGCGAGTCCAAGCGGCGAAGCAACCAACTTTAGCGGCGCAAAAGAGAGCCCAACCGACCAACAACCGCTTCTAACTTCTAACTCAGCAATGCTCATTTTATTTCAACGTCAACTGTAAGTCACCATTTGAAAGTGTTGCTTTTAGCTGATTATCACCTTTATATTCTTGTGATACTTTGCCGTTTTGATCTTTCTTATCAACTGTAAGATCCCCGAAGTCAGTTTCTAATTCAAAGCCAATTTCACTTTTTTTGTTTTGTAAGTGAAGTGTGGTGTCTCCAAAGCTAGACGTAATAGAGGATTGACCATTTAATGTACCATCTATGTCAATATCACCATTATCACTTTCAGCAACGAAGCCATTGCTTGAAAATTGCTGTAGCTTCATATCACCAAACGATTGAGTAATCTCCGTTTTATCACCAGTAGTGTTTTTAAATATAATGTCTCCAAAATCTTCAATAAGATTTAACTGCTGATAATTCAAATCATGAATGGTTGTATCCCCAAACTTACTATTAAGGACAACGGTATTCAATTTTACATCTGCAGGAACATAGATTTTGATGGAAGGAGAATTAAAGCTACTAAAACCGAATTGTAAACCATTCTTTTTCTTAGTCTTTGTTTCTATAGTTAATGTACTATCTTTAATGCTATACGTAATATCATCATCTTCAACAACATTTGTTTCTAATGCATAACGATCGCTAGTAACAATTTCAACATCGCCATAGTTATTGACAACATTGATGTTAGTAAAATCATCCAGTTCATAAGAATTGTTTATTAGTTTATTGCTCTTGGGCACATGGATGCCTTCATCATTTAACACAAAGTTCCATTTTCCGCCAGAGAAATAACCAACTAGAGCTAACAGTATGCCAAAAGCAATCATAGTCATAGCGATATGTGTATGTCGAGACATCATTAGTATCCCTCCTTCCGCTTTTTCGTTATTTTATGAAATAGTCTAGCTAGTGTTTCAACACAAACAACGACTATTTTTTTGATAAAACGAGCAACGACTGGGAAAAGTAAGATGCCTAAACCTGTAACAATAAAGCCAACACCCATAAAGAGTAACGCTGTCGGCCAGTCCACCGTTAAAATGAAGAAGCCTGAAATAAGTGCAACGATTCCACCGAAAATGATACTAAGTACAGTTGCAATAATTGCAAAGACAATGCTGAAAATGACTACACCAAATGAAAAAATAAGCGCTATAGCAACTGCTAGTAACGGTAATGAAAGTGGGGCAGATAATATTGCTAGAATGATAATCCAAATCGCAGACATATTTTTCTTAGTCGAAGTTGGGGTTGCTTCTAAATCCTTTAATACATAGTCCGCCATTATTTGTGATGCAACATGAGAAGGGGAACCTAGCTGTTGAATGACCTTCTGTTCATTTTCTTCTCCTGCTTCATCGAAATATTCCTCATAATAGGCAAGCGCAGCATCAATCTCATGCGCTGGAAGACGGTGTAATTTCCCCCGTAGCTTTTTCAGAAAGCTAGCTCTATTCATCCTTTTTCCCCTCCTAAAAGTACACAATCAACTTTTTCTTTATACAGTTGCCATTCTTTTAATAGCTCCAATAATCGTATTCGACCTTGCTCTGTAATTTGGTAATAGCGTCTATTTCTGCCTTGATAGGGCTGATCGTAGGTTGTTAAGTAATTTGCTTTTTGTAAACGACGTAAAACTGGGTAAAGCGTAGATTCTGATATATCCATCACAGATTGTACTTGCTGTGTTAATGAGTAGCCGTAAGCATCCTCTTTATCAACGATGGCGAGTACACAAGCGTCAAGTAAAGCTGAGCCAAGCTGAAATGTCATCTTCTCTCACCTCACATTTTATTACCTATACAAGGTTTTATATTATATGGCATATAGTATGATGATAGTATATGACGTATAGTATTAATTGTCAAATTTTATTAAAAAGTAGGCCGAAATTAAAAAATGACGGTTATGTCATTAAAATAATTTATTTCTGAATACTGTAATTATCTGGCTCTTCACCAAAACGTGTGGTTGATTTCCGTTCCGACTGGGCGCTTTGTAGCTGACGCTTTGCTTTCGCTACAGAAAACATTTGTTGTTGCTGACGCTTCGCTTTCACACAGACAAAACCGTGTTGCTGTCGCTACGCTTTCGCACAGATAAAACATTGCCGCTGACGCTTCACTTTCGCGCAGAGCAGAGCTTCCTGGGGGCGTCCGATGAGCCGCTTCACTCGCGGTGCTCGCTCCAGGGTTTCATCTGTGACGCTGATCCCCAAGGAGTCGCCCAGTCGGAACGAAGATCAACCTATATGGCATACGTTTTAACAAATGTCATCCACAACTTTTGGTGATGAACCAATTATCTGGTGAAAGGTGAAGATGTAGGGGAATTATTAGAAAATAATATTTGGCGAATTGTAAAATCAGATTAGACACTGTATAAAAAAATGCATCAAATCGGAAAAATCGTGTATTATTGGAGTTCCTACACAACAATATACAAAGGAGATTTTTCGATTTGATGCAAAAAAAGCTTAACATAAAAGGAACTCAAAAGAAACCCAGACTTACTGAAATTCAACGTGGAAAGTTAGAAGCTTACCTTGATGAAGGGAATTTATCAAAAGCTGAGATTGCCCGTAGATTGGGTGTTTGTCGTGCTACTATATATAACGAAATCAAGCGTGGAACTACTACACAAGTGAGGATAGTAAATAGTAAACGAATCTATACCACGAAGTACTTCGCTACAACGGGTCAAGCAATCACTGAACGAAATGTGGCTCGTTCTCGTAACCCTTTGAAGGTGAAGCGAGTATCGGCTTTTCTAGAATACGCAGATCAATTAATGAAGGAAAAGGAGTGGTCTCCAGACGCTGTTGTTGGTCGTACATTGCTTGATGGTAAGTTTCGTCGTGAAGAAATGGTTTGCGCAAAAACTCTTTATGCGTATATAGATCTTAGGTTGTTGAAAACTAGAAATTCTGACTTAGTTTCCAAGACATCGCGTAAAACAAAGACAGTACGTAGGGCTAGAAAAAATATAAAATGTTTAGGCGAAAGTATTGAAAAACGCCCACAGCACATTGAAACACGAGAGGAATTTGGTCATTTTGAAATCGATTCAGTGATCGGTAGAAAAGACAAAGAAGATGATGTTTTATTAACACTGATCGAACGGAAAACGCGTCGAGAATTTATTTTCAAAATGGACGGTAAGGATGCGGATTCCGTGAACTATGCGATTGAAACCATTCTAAAGAATTTTGGGGAGTTAGCACCTAAACTATTCAAATCCATTACAGCAGATAACGGGAGTGAGTTTTCAGAGCTTGCGGAAAAATGCCAAGAGTTGATGGGGATTTACTTCACACACCCCTACTCATCATGGGAGCGAGGAACAAATGAAAACCACAATAGAATGATTCGTAGATGGTTACCAAAAGGAACGTCCATAGAGAACTACAGTAGATCTTACATCCAATCTGTAGAAGATAAAATGAACCACTTGCCACGACGAATACATGGATTCAAAACACCGCATGAGATGTTTGAGGAAGAATTAAAGAGATTAAGAGAATCAGCGTAAGAAGACGTGAATCAACCAACTCTTACCCTAGGGTTAATGGGAGTTTATTGTCTATCGGTCTTTCCGCCAATTTAACAGGAACCTGGCTCCACTTCAAGGGGCAAGCCCTTTCCGTTACGCCAGAACCCTGTTTTAACCAATTGGCAGACCGACAGACAATAAACATGAAGGTGAAAAGGAACAGAAAATATACGGACATGAGATGTTAAAAAAAGTGTCTAACTTGATATTGCAATTTACGGAAAATAATATTTGAAGATTACTAGGAAAATCTGTTATAGTATGTGCTGAAGGGCAGTATCCTTTTGTGAACGGCACCTTCAAAACGTAAGACCTATTTACAATAAATATCTGCCTTGATCTTTTAATGACAGGGACGGAAGAAAACAAGCGTTCAAAAATATAACTTGATTCATTGGAATGGGCAATTCTCTCAAAGAGATTTGTTTCCGTATCCCTTTATTAAGTTATGGCCTCCAATCAACAAGAGGTAATTTTTGATAACGAACGAAACACTACCCTTCTGTCCATTTTGGAACAGAGGGGTTTTTCTGTTTTCTTCCCTTAAAAAAGGAGGACTACAAAATGAAAACAACTTCAGATTTTTTAAAGATGAAGGCAGCAGGTGAAAAAATCGTTATGCTCACTGCATATGATTATCCTGCTGCAAAATTTGCCGAAGAAGCAGGCGTCGATATGATTCTAGTGGGAGATTCACTAGGCATGGTCGTACTAGGCTATGATTCTACAATGCCAGTAACAGTAGCAGACATGGTCCATCATGCAAAAGCAGTGCGCCGCGGGGCAAAGGATACGTTTGTTGTTGTTGATATGCCATTTGGTTCGTATCACGGTGATGTACACGAAACGTTGAAGACTGCAGTATCAATGATGCAGGAAACAGGGGCAGATGCACTAAAGTTAGAGGGTGCAGGAGATGTTCTACCAGTCATTCGTAAATTAACGTCAGCTGGTATTCCGGTAGTAGCACACTTAGGTTTATTACCGCAATCAGCAGGCGTGCTTGGTGGATACAAAGTTCAAGGTAAAACAGCTGAACAGGCAACGAAACTCATTGAAGATGCAAAAAAATGTCAAGAGGCTGGAGCATGTGCAGTCGTCTTAGAATGTATTCCGCATCAGCTAACAGAAATGGTATCTGCTAATCTTATTATTCCAACGGTTGGGATTGGTGCTGGTGCAGAGGCAGATGGACAAGTTTTAGTGTATCATGACATGCTAAGCTATGGTTCACATCATGTACCAAAATTTGTAGAGCAGTTCGCCGATATGGGCCGAGAAGCGAGCCAAGGAATTGCTAGTTACGTGAAAGAGGTAAAGGCTGGTACATTCCCTGCGCCGAAGCATTCCTTCACGATGAAAGAGGAAGCATTGGATCAGCTATATGGGGGAGTAAAGTAATGAAAGTCGTAACTACTATCCAAGCGCTATCTATAGAAATCCAAGCAGCGAAGCAAGCTCAGAAAACAATTGGACTCGTTCCAACAATGGGGTATTTACATGAGGGCCATTTAACGCTAGCAAAAACAGCTCGTGCCGAAAATGATTTAGTCGTGATGAGTATATTTGTAAACCCAACACAATTTGGGCCAAACGAAGACTTTGAAAGCTATCCCCGTGATTTGCCACGGGATACTGCCTTGGCAGAGTCTGTCGGTGTAGATATTATTTTCGCACCAAGTGTTGAAGAAATGTATCCTCACGATGGTGGTATTCGTATTCATGCGGGTGAACAGGCAACCATTCTTTGCGGGGCCAGCCGTCCAGGACATTTTGATGGCGTTTTACAGGTTGTGTCAAAACTATTTCATCTAGCACAGCCGACAAGAGCATATTTCGGACAAAAGGACGCACAGCAGGTTGCTATTATCGATACAATGGTACGAGATTTTAATTTCCCTTTAGAAATGCGAGTAGTACCGATTGTACGTGAGGAGGACGGTTTAGCTAAGTCTTCTCGTAATGTCTATTTAAGTGAATCTGAGCGACAAGAGGCACCAGCAATTAATGAAGCACTACAGCTTGCTCGTAATAGCTTCTTAGCGAATGGTAATGCAGCGAATGCACTTGCTAAAGCAAAGGAACATATTACAGCTCGTACACATGGGGAAATTGATTATATTGAGCTATTAGCGTATCCAGATTTAATACCAGTAACAGTTGAAACGGAGCAAGTACTGTTGGCAGCGGCTGTATACATTGGTAAAACTCGTTTAATTGATAATTGTATCTTTAATGTGAAAGAAGGACTATAAAATGTTACGAATGATGATGAACAGTAAAATCCACCGTGCTACAGTGACACAAGCAGATTTAAACTATGTTGGGTCCATTACGATTGATGAGGATATTTTAGACGCAGTAGGCATGTTACCAAACGAAAAGGTGCATATCGTCAATAATAACAATGGGGCTCGCTTTGAAACCTACATTATTGCAGGGGAGCGTGGATCAGGCGTTATTTGTGTTAACGGTGCAGCAGCACGTCTAGTACAATGTGGAGATATTGTAATTATTATTTCTTATGTGTATGTAGATAACGCAGAGGCAAAAGATCATAAGCCAACGGTTGCCATTATGGGAGAAGGTAATACTATTAAAGAAATGATATCCTATGAGCCAGAAGCAACGGTGATGTAGTGTGATAAAAGTAGATATTACTTTGTAACTTAATAAATTGAAAGTGTACATTACTAAATTTATTTTAATGATGTACACTTTTATTATGTCAAAAAATTGTTAAAGAAAAGGCGTATTATAGATTTGAAATGAAAATCTATCTATGTAGGACGATTCTGTGCTTCATTGATTTGCCATATGAACATTATAGAGAATTTAGAAAGCTGTCCAAATTAAAATATTGCGTTAAAGAAACCTTTCTACCTTCTTTGTGCCAGCGATGATAGACTTCAAATACATGATGTATATTGTTATCTGAACGTTCCTCAACTAAGTATTTGATGGTTTGGAAGCTACGCCAGTAGTCATACATAATACTAGTTAAACTTTCCGATTCATAACTAGCAGTACCAAAATCATCTAATGATTGTTTTCCGTATTTATCTTTAAACAAATGAATCAATTCTAATTCAATCTTTGCAATTTCATCGAATTGATTTTCATTGAGCGTTAATTTTTTTGATAAATATTCGCACATTCCTTCTTCAAACCAAATGCTATCCATTCGCTCATCATCAAATTCATCGAGAAATAAATCCGAATGATGCGTTAGTTCATGGGCTAAAATGCAAAAAATATGGTCATTACAAATTGTTTTATAGTATTTCTCTATTTCGAAATGTTGTTGACCTTCTAATTGTCTTAAAAATAACTGTCTCCAATCCTCAAGGTTCGGATTCATATAGATAATATCTTTAGTTGTATATGCAGGAATAGGTACAGTTGAAAAGATGTTTGTCGCGATTTCTTCTGAGGTCCATACAATCGCCTTAGGAATATCATGGAGTTTAAATTCTTTTTCTAATATTTGACGATAAATCTCTAATTTTCCAACTAAATATTGAGTTGTTTGTATATTCTTTTGATATTGTTCTATATTTTCATATGCGAAAATTTGTTTCATTTCTAAAGTATACCCCCTCGAATTGTATCTTTTAAATTTTATGTTTTTGGCTCATCGGACGCCCCAGGAAAGCGCCCAGTCGGAACGGAAATCAACCACACGTTATGGTGATGGGCAATGCTTTTACAAATATTATATATTAATTTGAAAATTCTTACTACAAATCATGGTAATCGTTCAGAAGTCTTTTTTTATGACCAATGAACAATGGTGAAGGGATGCCGCTGAGCCAAATATATGATAAAATTCATCTATCTAATGTGAACTGTGAGTTGAGATGTATGATGGAAAGTCAAAAGTATGCAATTGTTGATTTAGAGACGACTGGTCATTCACCGGCAAATGGGGACCGAATGATTCAAATAGCAATTGTTATTATGAAAGATTGGAAAATTGAACGTACCTTTACGAAGTTTATTTATCCAGGAAAATCCATTCCAATTTTCATTCAGGATTTAACGCATATTACGGATGAGGATGTAAAGGATGCCTTGCCGTTTGAGGCACATGCTGACTACATATATGAATTGCTTGCTGATTGTGTATTTGTCGCGCATAATGCGGATTTTGACTTATCCTTTTTACAAGCGGAGTTCAAGCGTGCAGGTTTACCGAAATGGCACGGTAAAAAGATGGACACGGTTGAACTAGCCAAAATATTGTTCCCTATGTCACTGAGCTTTAAGCTAGGTGATTTAGCGGCAGATTTAAATATAGAGCTGGCAAATGCACACCGAGCAGATGACGATGCCAGAGCAACTGCTGAGCTCTTTAAACATTGCTGGAAGGAGTTACTCGTTCTCCCTCAGCTAACTCTTGAACAAATGCATAAACGTTCATTCAGATTGAAATCAAATTTATCCCAGTTGTTCTTCGAGGCACTTCAAATTAAACGACAGCATGTAACTGCTAATGAGAATGTCTCCTACTACCGCAATTTGGCTATTAGTGATGGACGAAAAAAGCATACAAATAATGCAGAGATTGTATCATACCCACAAACAGCAGCTGACAAAGCATCATTAATGACAAAGGCGATGCCGAATTTTGAGCAACGACCTGCACAATTCGAAATGATGGACATTATTTGGAAGGAATTAAATAACAAGAGGGAGTGCGTTATAGAGGCTTCAACAGGTATTGGTAAAACAGCAGGTTATCTACTCCCTGCAATTTTGTATGCCCGAGCAGTCGATAAAAAAATTGCGATTAGCACATACACGTCACACTTGCAGGAGCAGCTTGTTGAAGAAGAATTACCCAAGATTGAAAAAATCCTTGGCACTAAAGTAAATATTGCTGTTCTAAAGGGTATGCATCATTATATTGATCTTACACGCTTTGAGCAATGTATGGCTTATGCTGATGAATCCTATGATGATACCTTTACGATTTTACAAATTCTTGTTTGGCTTACTAAAACAGAAACAGGGGTGTTAAGTGAGCTCAATGTTTCAGGCGGAGGACAGCTGTTTTTAGAGAAAATCCGCAAAATGCCTGATGAGAAACCATCAAGAGGCTTTGATTTCTATGAGCAAGCGTTAACAAATAGTGAGTTTGCCGATTGTATTGTAACGAATCATTCTATGGTACTCAGTGATTTAGTCCGCCAAACACCGATCTTTACACAAATCGACGGATGGATTATTGATGAAGCCCATCAATTTATTCAAGCTGCAATGCAGCAAGACGAAATTGTTTTCTCTTATACACAGTGGAAGTATATTTTCGGTCAAATTGGCACGATGGAGGAGACTGCCTTATTCCTACAATTTAGTCAGGCAGCTAAGAAAAAACACCGCGTTCCTATGCAAAACTTGCAGCGATTAGATGCACAATTTATTCGCCTGCAACGAACTTTCGATGAAACGATTCAGCGTGTTGTTCAAAAAATGCAGCAACAAATAAAAGGAAAACAAGCTAATCGAAAATGCACTTTATTTTTAGAGGATGTATCGCTAGTTAAAGAACCACTTTTACAAGTGAGCAAGCTCACGCAGCAGTGGCTTGATCTTGCGACAGAAGTAGGTCAGGCCTTTGGAAATAATATTGAGCAATTAGATAAAAATGAGCTCTATATATTATCAGAGTGGCATTATTGGATTCGTGAAATGAAGGTGAAAATCGCCGAGTGGGAGGAAATTTTCCTATCGCCACAGGATGATAATTCAGTGTGGCTAGAATTTGATTTACGGAGCGTTCCAGGAAGCTTACATGTCTTTAAAAAGCCAGTTAATGTCACTCCTATTATCGAAAAAGTACTTGCACCACTTCGTAAGCAGGCAAGCATAGTGTGGACTTCAGGTACTTTAACTGTACCAGGCAATGAACGTTTTGTGACGCGTCAGCTTGGTATTTCTGATAGTGTGCAAGTGATAAAGCTACAAGCACCGCCATCCTATTATGCAGGAGCGAAGGCATTTATTGTTACAGATATGCCTGATATTCAACATGTGTCACAGGATGAATATATTGAAGCGGTCGCCCACGCAATTACACGTACGGTACGGATGACTGAAGGACGATGTTTCGTTTTATTTACGGCGCAGGACATGCTTCGCAAAACAGTGGAGCTTATTCAAGATAGTGAACTCCTTGATGACTATATGCTTTTTGCACAAGGTGTAACGGGTGGTAGTCGTATGCGAATTCTGAAATCATTCCAAAAGTTTAGCCATGCGGTACTCTTTGGTACAAACAGCTTTTGGGAAGGCGTGGACGTTCCAGGTGACGCACTTGCATCGGTTATTGTTGTACGCTTACCGTTTTCCTCGCCAGAAGAGCCTGTATTTAAAGCGCGAGCTAAACACCTTGCCGCTCAAGGTCGTAATTCCTTCAATGAGCTATCATTACCGGAAGCCATCATGCGCTTTAAACAAGGCTTTGGTCGTCTGATCCGTTCATCACAGGATAAAGGAGCTTTTATAGTTTTAGACCGCCGCATTTCAACAAAGTCGTACGGTAAGGAGTTTATTAAGGCATTACCACTGATTGATGTAAAGAAATTGCAGCTTCCTGAGTTGTTAAAGGAACTTAATGATTGGCAGAAATAGATGGAATCCCTTTTAGCAGTTTTGCTAAAGGGGATTTTTTGCTCAAAAGTAAGAATTGGTAAAGAAAGTGGGGAGCGGAGCGAAAAGCAAGGCTACCCGAGCGAATAGAGTAGAAAGCATAGAGAAAACCGAGATCCCGAGCAATAAAGTCTGCAACTAGAGTATAAAATTCACTTACAAAAAAAGCCCTCGACGATTGCGGGGGCAAGTGCTATTTTAATTACTCTCAATCTTTTTACAATTCTCCTTGATGAAATCTTATAAAATTTCTTTGGTCTGTCGAAAAGATAAGACCTTCCGTAACCATTAGTATTAGTTATCTTTCCTCAAATTTTACTTTAGTTTATTTTTTTATCCATCCAGCCGTTTACTTTAACAAAATCTAGTTCTACAGCTTCTTATTTTAATTATGTGTCTAATAAATCGGTAATATAAAAAAGAATTCCTACTTATCTACGGAAACGAGGGCCAAACCCGGGGAAAAATGGTCTACCGAACGGGAAAAATGGGCTAACAGGGAAGAACGGGCGCCCGAACGGGAAAAATGGACTTACTGGAAAAAATGGACTCACAGGGAAAAAAGGGCTTCTAACTGGGAAAAATTCATTTCTAAAACGACCAGGGAAAAATCGGCGTCCGTCATTAAAACGCATTGGATTTACCATCTTTATAACTCCCTTCAATTGATATAGTATAGGCTATGTTCAATTAATGAAGTGGCTTAGACTAAGACACAGGTTGGGATCTTTGCAAAGGACGATTTTGGATTGTTCCGCAAATTTCCAGACTCTTCAATTGGCATCTGGGCCAATTTCAGTCTTATTCAGCGTAGGGTAGTGCTTTAGTTGAATAGCTCATAAAATAGACCACCCCGTAATGGGGGTGGTCTATTAAGTACAAGAAATCCTGTCATTGACGCTTCAATTGCTTTTTATAATTGAGAGGAGACATTGACATCATCTTTTAAAAATTCAACACAATTTCTTCCTTTTTCTTTTGCTTGATATAATGCTTTATCACATCTTGATAATAAAGTATTTAATGAATCACCATCTACATAGCTAGTTACCCCAAAGCTACTAGTTTTTCGCTGTACAATAGGGAATTGATAATTTTCTAATTGTTGACGAAGCTTTTCAGAAAGCTTTATAGCACCATCTAGTTTAGTTTGAGGACAAATAACTAAAAATTCCTCGCCACCCCATCTGCCAACTGTATCTTGCTCGCGAATCGTATTTTGCAATATCTCTGCTACATTCATTAAAACTAAGTCGCCTACTTGATGGCCGAACTCATCATTGACTTCTTTAAAAAAATCAATATCTAGTAGAATAATAGCGAACGGAGCCTCATGATGTTGCGCATGTTCAATAGCCTCTTCTAACACATCGTCTAACTTTACACGATTTGGAATTTGAGTAAGGCGATCTGTATTTGCTAATTTTTCAAGCTCAAGTTTTGCTCTTTCTAGCTCTTGTGTTCGTTCTTTTACTTTATGTTCGAGCGTTTCATTGAGCGTTTGTTGCATTTCCTGATGCTCTTTTTTTATAATATTGATTTTATCGCCTAATGCTAATGACAAAAATATAGATTCAAAAATAGCACCAATTGCAGGAATATCCTCAAATATAACTGGATGGAATGGAATAATACTTAAAAAAGCCAGTGCTTGTACAATGATGGAACCAAGCAGAACAGTCCAACCTACCATATAAAATCTAGCCATTTTCTGACCTTTTAACAACACAAATAATCCCGATAACCAAAGAAAAATAAAGACAACTACAGAAAGAATAATTGTTAAATTATTTGCAAACTCAACATCAGGAACAATGAATGAAGCAATTAAAGATAGTATAGAGATCCATAATAGAAAATTCCCGATTTTGTGGAATCGAGGTAAGTAATTTTTTAGTTCAAGAAACTCTTTACTGAATAGAATCATACATATAAGTAAGATATTTCCGCTTATCGCTGCAGATTTTAGAAAAAACCATTTAGGCAAAAGTTGACCTACTAGTTCAATATCTAAAGAATTCAAAGTAGCTTGATAGAGAATAAAACTAAACATATACAAAACATAGTAAAAGTAAGCCTTATCTTTTAACGAAAAAAATAAAAATAAATTGTAAATTAAAAGTGCAGACAAGAATCCATAAAAAATCCCTGTTAAATATTTGTAGTCAATGATTTTATTGATAAAGCTATCCGTAGTGAAAAGATAGGAAATTGAATTTAATGGTAATTCACCATCTAATTTTATATAAATTTCTTTGACGGAAGGGTCATGGATTTGAAATAAATTAGAACGATAATGAATGTTTTGTTCGTCAATATTTGAAATGCCTCTCTTTTGAACATTATAGGAGCCATCTTCTTTCACTAAAAACATTTCAATGCTATCTAACTTGTCTGTCACCTCTAACCAGTAGGACTCCTCTTTATCCTTCAATATTTCATCGGCATCTAACCGTAGCCAAATCGTATCATTCGTATGCCAAAAGAATAAATAATCGTCTTTACTAGCAACAAAGGAATGATCATATGTACCACTTATTAAATCTTCTATTGTAATTTTTTTTGACGGGTCACGAAAAATATCATAATGCTTACCCAATATAATTGGTTCTGATAATTCAGCTGCGTGACATGGTAAGCTAAATTGTGTAAAAGTGACTATCAATACGACGATAAAAAAATAAAATAATAGGTTGGTTTTAATAATTTTATTTTTCATCATTTATACTTTCTCCTATCCTAATTCCTTTTATTCAGTCACTAGTAAGCTGAAGAAAATAAAGTGTTCTAAAACTAGCGTATTATGTAAATATATCACACTTTATTCTAAGTTTAGGATTTTTACGAATACTAAATAAAATATTAAAATAAAAAGTTAAGATAACAGGTGTGTTTATTAACCATTTTTATCCATTCGGATTAATTAGAAGGCTCTGATTTCCGCTACTATAGGTCAGAATGGAAATCAACTCACGTTATGGTGATGAGCCATTAAAAAAGCGGTTTATTATCTGTGATTCACTAATATTTCCTTTGTCTGTAGTAATGACTTAGCCAAGTCTGCCTTTTGTATAAATAAGCGGTTATTGCAAAAAATAAGACCGTCAAAATGGGCGATTTAATTACAATAAGTATTTGTAGTTTTATCACTTGTTATGACAGTTTTTTCTGCAGTATCGACGCTTTTCATACATGTGAAGAATAAACTTCAAGTGTAGAACTGGCTTCGTATTTACAAATGAAGGAGGTGAAAACATGAGCGTAGTTTATAGAATCGCTTTAGTGTTAGTCATCATTGGAGCAATTAACTGGGGACTCATAGGATTCTTTAGATTTGATTTAGTTGCCTATTTGTTCGGTGGACAAACAGCGGTATTGTCACGATGGATTTATGCATTCATTGGGTTAGCCGGAATAATATCGTTACCGATTCTTGTTATGCGATTTGATGAGGATGAAGACTTTGAGCCTTATACTACTCGTATAGACCGAAACCCAAGCTATGGTTTGGAGGCAGGTGAAGAAGCCGATTTCACTGAAGTGGAAACAACTGAAGTGGAAACAACTGAAGTGAAAAAAGTAGAGAAAAAAGATTCACCAAACAAAAATAAAAACAAAAAAAAATAACCTCAAGTTTACTCAAAAAAACTGGTGACCATTTGGTGGTTCGTCAGTTTTTTTGTTGGAGTAAACTGTAAGGTTAAATCTGCATAGAAACCAAGGATTGGAGATGAAGTGTAATACATTCACAATCCCAGATAACGAAGCTGATTGTCGTTTGCAATAAAATTGATATTCGTTGCAGCAATTAAAACCATTAATTAATCATTAGCTTTGGTTCGATTAGATCCATTATAAAAATTGAAATGATGTAGACAAATACAAAATTACTAATAAATCCACCTATATGTTCAGAAATAGTGATATCAGGTATGCTTATCAAAAGAATAAAACTTATACCTTATAAGAAAGAACGTGAATATCCCTTATAAACCATAGCCAGCCCTAGATGAAGAGAACCTTCACTATTAAAGGTTCATTTTATGGCTGTTGTAGAAGTGTATTTAAAGCAGTCGTAAATTTTTCTACAATAAAGTCTTTTTCGTTTGAAGTGATAATAAGTGGAGGAGACAGTGTTAGGATATTGTTAAAGCCTGCAACTGTAACGCCGTTTTTACCGATAATAAATCCTTGATCTTTACAGATACTAATCACCTTTTTGACATCAGCTACATCAAGCGGAGTCTTACTATTTTTATCGCTCCAGTTTTGACTTGTTAAATTTGCCACTAAGATTCAATCCTCCTAAAAGGTAGTTTTGCAAGAATTCATCTCTATTAGGTAACAAAAGCAAAGTAGACCCCATTTGTACTTTATATGGATGCAAAAAATGATTTAGAAGGTGGATTTATTGATTGAAAATTCAGATATATACAATCGCGTTTATTGATGTGTCAACACATCTTCAATCAGAAATGCGAGATAGAGATTTGTTTTTGTAAATGGGTTACTTAAGTCCATATCTAATAGCGTTTCTATTTTTTTTAGTTTATAAAGGACTGTGTTGCGATGAATAAATTGGCGTTCGCTAATCCTGCTAGTACTACCATTTTCCTCGAGAAAAATGCGTAAAAATTGTACGTAATCTGTGTTATGCAATTCATCATAGCGATAAAGCTGACCTAAGATGTCTTGATTATATGATTTGATTAATGTTTGATTTTGCACGGCCATGATAATTTTATAGGCACCAATTTCTTTATATTTGTATAGGAAACGGTTGTTATGAAGTTTTGCTAATTGGATTACTGTTAACGATTCATCATAGCTTTTGCGAACATTTTCAAGCTCTTTATGATAATTTCCTTTACCAATGATAATATCCAAGTAACCATTTTTTTGCGTTATTTTGTCGTATATTTCTTCAACGATTTTTGAGAAGGGAGTATTTGGTGTGTTGATTTGTGCTCTGTCGATTAAAAAGATGAGGTGATTTTTATGTTTTAGTTTTAAGAAGCGTTTATATCTATTTTGAAATGCAAATTGAATCATGACCTCATAACGGTCAATACTAGTTTGTAAACCATTTGTTGTGCATGAAATGATGGCAAACTCTTTACCTTGTGGAAAACCTAGCAGTGCTAATTGATCTTTAATATAGTTAGCGTTTTGTTTGTAGTGAAAAAGTAAGTTGTAAAGAATCTTTTCTTCTATAGAAAGCTCTTGATGGTGGTTGGAAATAAATTGGAAGGTTATTTTTAATAGATCTGCTATCCGATAACTCCAAGGCATTTGAAAAATAGGGAAATCATGTTTGTTGGCGAAATTGATGACTGACTCTGGTATATCTGGAATGTATGGGCCGGTGTTAATAATAAAACCTGCTACTTTTTTAGAGAAAGCTAGTTTTACAAGCTGTTCTAAGGATTCACCTTGTGAAGATAAATTAATCCCTGTAGTCACGACTAATTCATTAGGTCTACAAAACATAATTAAATCGATGCTTTCCACTACGTTAATCCCTGTAATTCTTCGATACGTTCCGCTATGTCCAGCTACTAATGTTAGCATTGGGAATTGAACTCCCTCTACAATTTTGCGAATCGTCCCCATTTTCCCCCCCCCTTATTATGAACATAATTTACCATATATCATGTGCAGATGCACATATTTTTTTAGTTTGCTATCCATATCTCATAATTTTTATCTCTTATAGAATGTGTATTAACTACTGTGAAAGAGAGGACTTGCATATGTATAAGTGTAATAGTAGACGCTTGCAAGAGTTACTTGAACAATTTAGTCAATTTGGAGCTACTGAAAATGGTGGCGTAACCCGTTTGTCTCTTTCGAATGAAGATATTTTAGCAAGAAACTATTTTTGTGAGTGTTGTGAAGAATTAGGGATGGATATTAAAGTCGATGATATGGGCAATATTTATGCCATTCTACCCGGGAAAAAGGATGTCCCGCCAATTGTTATGGGGTCGCATTTAGATTCTGTTGAAAAGGGTGGGAAATTTGATGGTGTATTAGGCGTTTTAACGGCAATAGAGGCCATTAGAACGTTAAAGGAAAACGAGATCGAGCTAGATATCCCTATAATGATTGTTAATTTTACGAATGAAGAAGGCGCTCGTTTTGATCCGGCAATGATGAGCTCTGGTGTCATCTCATCAAAATTTGAAAAAGAAAAAATGCTGCAATCTGTTGATAAAAAGGGCACTAGTTTCAAAGCAGCACTGCAAGCAAGCGGGTATGAGGGGGATCAAGAAAATCGCTTAAAAGAAGCGCTTGCTTATATTGAATTGCATATCGAGCAAGGACCTGTTCTAGAGGCAAAACAACTGGAAATAGGAGTTGTTGAAGGTGTACTAGGCATGGTTTGCTATGAAATTACGGTAACAGGGCAGTCCAATCATGCTGGTACGACACCGATGACAATGCGTCAGGATCCGATGATTGTAACTTCTAAAATCATTGCGTATTTACATGAAGAGCTTGGAAAAATTGATGAACAGCTAGTGTTTACTTTTGGTCGAATGAATGTCACTCCAAATATTCATACCGTTATACCGAACAATGTGACTTTTACGATTGATTCACGCCATCAAAAGCCAGAGATTATGCAAAAGGTTGAGGATATACTGAATAATCTCCCTACAGAGGATATGGGCTGTAACATTAAGCCAGTTAAGCTATGGGGTAGAGATACAGTCTATTTTGATACAAATATTTGTAATGAAGTGGAAAGGGCTTGTCAAAGCTTCGGCTATACTGCTCATCGAATGTTTAGCGGGGCAGGGCATGATGCGCAATATATGGCAAGTATTGTACCTTCAGCAATGATTTTCGTACCAAGTATTAATGGTAAAAGTCATTGCGAGGAAGAGGAAACAACATTTGAAGATTGTGCGAAAGGTGCAGATGTATTGCTTGAAACAGTGTTGACGCTGCAAACGAAGTTCAGTATCGGAGAGACATACACGCTACATTAATGTGAGATCTTTCTTAACAACGTCATGATCGAGCATTTTCCATTATTTTACGAAGGGTGAGGGGCAGAATGAAAAAGATTATTAAAGGTGGACGAGTAGCGACAGCTGTAGATGTTTTTGAAGCAGATATTTTAATTGAAAACGGAAAAATTATTCAAATTGGCAAAGAATTATCCGACATAGGGGCAGAAATTATTGATGCTACTGGTAAGATCGTGATGCCAGGTGGGATTGATCCGCATACACATTTAGATATGCCATTCAATAATACTGTGACAGATGATGATTGGAGATCGGGTACTATTGCTGCGGCTTTCGGTGGGACAACTACTATTTTGGACTTCTGCTTAACAGCTGGTGAGGAAAAACTTTCAGCTGCAGTTGAAAAGTGGCATGACAAGGCGAAGGGGAAATCGGCCATCGATTATGGGTTCCACTTAATGATTGCTGATTTAACCCCTGAAACGGAAGCCGAATTGCCACAAATCTTAGAACAGGAAGGTATTACTTCAGTAAAGGTATTTATGGCTTATGCAAAAGAATTTCAAGCAACAGATCGTACACTTTTCAAGGCTTTTAAAATAGCGAAAGACCTTGGTGCTGTTGTGATGGTGCACTGTGAAAATGGTTCTGTTATTGACGAGCTTGTAGAAGATGCGCGACGTGCAGGTCATAAGGAGCCAATTTATCATGCACTCACTCGTCCAGCTGAATTAGAGGGTGAAGCGACAAAACGTGCAATTGAGCTAGCCCATATCGCAGGTGCTACTCTTTATGTCGTGCATGTAACTTGTAAAGAGGCAGTAGATGAAATCATTGCGGCACGTGAAAAAGGATATGACGTCTATGGTGAAACATGTCCACCTTATTTAACTTTAGATCAATCTGCTTTAGCACAACCAGGCTTTGAGGGTGCAAAATATGTTTGGTCCCCACCACTTCGTCCAAAATACCATCAGGAACATTTATGGAATGCGCTAAAAGCAAAACAACTACAAACGATTGGCTCTGACCAATGCTCATTTAGTTTTAAAGGCAAAAAACAATTAGGATTAAATGATTTTTCTAAAATTCCTAACGGTGGTCCATTTATTGAAGATCGCTTCAGTATTTTATATTCAGAAGGTGTAGCAAAAGGAAAAATTTCTATTAATGAGTTCGTCGATATGATTTCCACTAGTGCAGCAAAAATATTTGGTCTATTCCCACAAAAAGGGACAATTGCCATCGGTTCTGATGCCGATATCGTTATTTTTGATCCAGAAGTAAAACGAGAAATCTCGGCTAAAACACATCATATGAATGTGGATTATAACCCATATGAGGGATGGGAAGTAACAGGTGAAACAGTCAGTGTACTAGTGCGTGGAGAGTACGTCATTAAAAATAAAGAATTTGTTGGTGTACTAGGCAGTGGACAATATATAAAACGTCCATTAAAAACAGCAGCAGCAGAAGCACTAAACATTTAGCTTTTATCAGTATAGGACCGATTGCTTTGGATGGAGAACAGAGCAATCGGTCTCGTAATATCTTCATTTAGCTACTGAAGACTATCTATCTCTATAGGTGGTGAGATGATTGTTGATGTAGCTCTTTTCAATGTTCCTAACATCATTATGCCAAGGTGTAAGTAAGGAAAAAATGAACACATGAGGGGGATGTGGAAATGGCTCTGAATCAAGAAAATACAATGTCCCAACAGTTAAAACGTAATTTTATTGAATTGACTAACAAGATGACAAAGAATGAGGCAATTGAGGAAGCCAATCGTTGTCTGTATTGTTATGATGCACCATGTATTAAAGCATGTCCTACGAGTATTCAAATCCCAAATTTTATAAAAAAAATTGCTTCTGGTAATATGAAGGGCTCTGCTACGATTATATTAGAAGCAAATCCAATTGGTGCAAGCTGTGCGAGGGTTTGTCCAACGGAGGAACTATGTGAAGGGGCGTGTGTGTTAAATTCCTCAACAAAGCCAATTAAAATCGGAGAGTTACAGCGCTATGCAACAGATTGGGCAATGGAAACGAATGCACAGCTATTTAAGCAAGGGCAAAGTAATGGTCAAAAGGTAGCGATTATTGGTGCAGGTCCTGCTGGTTTATCGACAGCTCGTGAACTTAGCCGTTTTGGCTATGCTGTCACAATCTATGAAGCTGAATCGAAAGCGGGTGGTTTAGGTAGCTATGGTATTGTATCGTTCCGCCTACCAAATGAAGTCGTTGATTGGGAAGTTGAGCAAATTGAAAAACTTGGTGTGGAAATCAAAACGAACACAACTGTCGGTGTTGATATTTCTGCGGATGAGATTTTAGAGCAATATGACAGTGTTATTTTAGCAGTTGGAATGGGGGCTGTCCCAAACCTTGGCATTGAAGGAGAAGATTTAGACGGCGTACATGATGCCATCGAATTTGTCAGGAAGACAAAAATGGGACCGCTTACAAAAGATATCGTTGGGAAGCGGGTAGCTGTCATTGGTGCAGGTAATACCGCGATTGACGGTGCTACATGTGCTGTGCGTTTAGGTGCTGACAATGTCCAGATTCTTTATAGAAGAACAGAAAAAGAAATGACTGCGTACAAATTTGAATATGAATTTGCCAAGCAGGATGGTGTTGAATTTAAGTGGCTAACAGCACCGAAAAAAATTATTGGTAATGAGGCAGGTAAGGTAGTAGGCATTGAATGTGTGAAAATGAAGCTCGGTGAAGCAGGTGCAGATGGTCGTCAAAGACCTGAAGTAATTGAAGGATCTGTTTTTATTATTGAAGTGGATGCTGTTATTAAGGCAATAGGTCAAACACGTTTTGTGTCATTGATTGAAGCTTTTGGTTTACAACATACAAATGGCGTTGTTGATATTGACGAAACGACAATGCAAACTTCGAATGACAAAGTATTTGCATGTGGAGATGTCGTCTTCGGAAATGGTCAGGGTGAGGCGATGGTCGTAACAGCTGTACAGCAAGGCAAAGACGCAGCATACAAGATCCATGAACGTTTAAGAAAACCAAGTGGGATTGCATAAGGGAGGAACGAATATGGCAGACTTACGAATTGACTTAGCGGGCATCAAATCGCCGAATCCATTTTGGCTTGCGTCAGCACCACCAACGAATTCAGGCTATCAAGTACAACGAGCATTTGAAGCTGGGTGGGGCGGTGCTGTATGGAAAACATTAGGGGAGCCAATTTTAAATGTTTCTTCAAGATTTGCAGCTGTAAGCTATAACGGACAAAGAGTAGCGGGCTTTAACAATATTGAACTAATTACTGACCGTCCGTTAGAAGTGAACTTACAAGAAATTTATGAAACGAAAAAAAAATTCCCCGATCATGCAATCATTGCTTCTTTGATGGTTGAGCCGAAGCAAGAAAAGTGGCATGAGATTGTTAAACGAGTAGAAGATGTGGGGGTTGATGGTCTTGAGCTTAACTTTGGGTGTCCACATGGGATGGCAGAACGAGGAATGGGCTCTGCCTCTGGTCAAGTACCTGAATTGGTAGAAAAGCAAACGTACTGGGTGAAAGAGGCAGCAAAAACACCTGTAATTGTGAAGTTAACGCCAAATATTACAGATATTACGGTAACGGCAGAAGCGGCTACAAGAGGTGGAGCAGATGCTATTAGTATGATTAATACAATTAATAGTTTAGCTGGTGTCGATTTAGATACATGGAATACAATACCTCATGTTGGAGGAAAGGGTGCACACGGTGGCTATTGTGGTCCTGCCGTTAAACCAATTGCGCTCAATATGGTTGCAGAGTGTGCACGTAATCCATTAATCAATGTTCCGATTTCGGGCATTGGTGGTATTTCCAACTGGCAAGATGCTGTGGAGTTTATATTAATGGGTGCTACAGGTGTGCAAGTTTGTACAGCAGCGATGCATCATGGCTTTAGTATTGTTGAGGATATGATTGATGGACTGGGTAACTATTTAGACGATAAAGGCATTGCCTCTGTCATGGATTTAGTAGGTCGCTCAGTTGCCAGATATTCTAATTGGGGTGACCTGGATTTAAACTATAAAATCGTAGCTGAAATTAATAATGATGTTTGTATTAATTGTAACAAGTGTCATATTGCATGTGAGGATACATCGCACCAATGTATTGATTTATATACGGAAGATGGCCGGCCAATGCTGAAAGTTCGGGAAGAGGACTGTGTAGGTTGTAATTTGTGCTCAATCGTCTGTCCTGTAGATGGTGCAATTAAAATGGTTGAACGCAAACCTACAGTTCCTCCAATGACTTGGAATGAACGTCAATCTCTGATTAGCAGTCTATCAAAGTAAAAAAGTTAAAGCCTTCAGCAGATGTACGGAATCGGAAAGGAGTACTTTGTGCAAGCACAAAGCCGATTCCAGACCTAATTATGCCGAGGCATAATTGATAAAACTGAAATTCCACCTTCCTTCAGCATTTTCGTTGAAGGAAGGAATAACCCCAATGTAAGTTGTCACGGAAATTGGAAAAAAAGGAGAGATTATATGGAACGTGAAGGGAATTATTTAAAATCCCCAGATTTACTTCCAGTGACACATCAACAAAGAAATATTGGAACATTTGGTTTTGCAGTAATTTGGATAGGTATGGCAATTGTATTAGCTGCTTTTGCAATCGGTGGTTCGGCAATTATGAACTTACCATTGCCAATGGTCATTTTAGCAACCTTGATTGGCTCTTGTTTAATTGGTGTATTTATGACGTTAATTGGTGATATAGGGATTGAGCATGGCTTATCATTCCCGGTATATATGCGTGCTCCGTTCGGTACATTTGGTACACATATTCCGTCGCTAGTCCGAGGTGTAACAGCTGCATGTTGGTTCGGTCTGAACACTTATTTCGGAGCACTAGCTATAAACGGAATTTTAAATTTGCTTTTTGATTTTGATAATTGGTTTATCTGTTTCATTGTCTTTGCAGCACTTCAGTTATTTAATACTTCGCTAGGTATTAAATCTATTGAGCGCTTTGCAGATTTAGCAGCGCCAGTTATTATTTTAATTTCTTGCTGGATGTATTATACATTGGCAGATACTGCAACAGCTCAAGGGAAAAATATTTGGACGTGGGTAGAAACGCCTACGACAGGATTTACAGCCTTCACAGCATTTATGGTAGTGATTATGGCGAATATGGGCTTTTGGTCGACATTAGCAGCCGACATGCCCTCACTTTCACGCTTCTTTAAAGCACCAAAAAATGAACACAATTGGTTCAAACGCAATAAAACACAGTTAGTTGGCTCTTTAATCGTTATGCCAATTACAAATACTTTCATTGTGACAATAGGTGCTGTTTGTTACATGGCTGTTGCCTCAGCAGATCCTATAAATGCATTACAGCAAAGTGCTAGTGGTTTTATATTAGGCATTTTACTATTAATGATCGTGCTAGCACAATGGTCAACTAACACCTCTGCAAATGTTATACCAGCGGCAACAATTTTCTCAAATATCGGTGGTCCAAAAGTACCGTTTTGGGTTGGGGTTGTTATTGCGGGGATAATTGGTATTCTTGCGCAGCCATGGAGTTTATTTGATGTGTTAGTAAACGCACTTTTAATTATCGGAGGTATTTTAACAGCCATAGTCGGTATTTTATATGCTGATTATTATTTAATTCGTAAACGACGTGTACATGTAAAAGCACTTTATGAATTAGAAGGTCAATTTAAGTATTGGAATGGTTTTAACTTAGCAGGTTTAATCGCTTGGGTTATCGGTGGCGCAGTGGCAAATATTTTCTCGACTTATTCATCATTAGTAGGGTTCTTTGTAGGAGCATTCGTATATTATGTTTTAGCGAAGTATTGGTGGTTTAGAAAGTACCCTCAAGCTGAGCTAGAAGATTCAAGTGATGCAAAATATTTAGGTATTACAGCTGGTCATAATTTGGATGAACTATTTGGACAGCAACAAACGCCTGCGCCAACTGCTGTTCCAGATGAGGGTGATGTCGTTGAGCAACCAGATCCGCTGTTAGAAATAAAAGGTGCCGATTGAAAATTAAACGCCAAGATTTTCACAAAAGAGATGAGGTGATGGCATGTCAGAATACCAACAAAGCACAGAAGAAATAAAAAAGGTGGATCATTATTTAGATAGTGGCTTTAAGATCAAATATGTTTACGAAAATTTAAGTGGATTGTTTGTAGAATTTGCGCGTCAAGAAGAGGTTATACTGTTGCAAATTTTAACAGCAGATGCCCGTAAATACTTCTCTGCAAAGCTTCAGGAACAGACATTATTGCAGTAACAAAGTAAACTCTATTCCATTCAACGTCTTACGTAATGGAATAGAGTTTTTTTACATAATAAAATCTAAGTTGTGATTCGATTACGGCTAAAGCAAGATAAAAATGACAGCCAAGGTGATGGATAGAACCGCCGAAGTCGTGGATAGAACCGTCAAAAACGTGGATAGAACAGCCAAAGCGACGGAAAAAACAGCCGAAGTGACGGATAGAATCGCCAAAGCGACGGAAAGAACAGCCGAAGTGACGGATAGAATCGCCAAAGCGAGGGATAGAACAGCCGAAGTGACGGATGGAACAGCTAAAGTCGTGGATAGAACCGTCAAAGTCATGGATAGCCCCGCCAAAATCGTGGATAGAACCGTCAAAATGATGGATAGCCCCGCCGAAATCGTGGATAGAACCGTCAAAATCGTGGATAGCCTGCCGAAGCGATGGAAAGAACAGCCGAAGTGACGGATAGAATCGACAAAGCGACAGAAAAAACAGCCGAAGTGACGGATAGAATCGCCAAAGCGACGGAAAGAACAGCCGAAGTGACGGATAGAATCGCCAAAGCGAGGGATAGAACAGCCGAAGTGACGGATGGAACAGCTAAAGTCGTGGATAGAACCGTCAAAGTCATGGATAGCCCCGCCAAAATCGTGGATAGAACCGTCAAAATGATGGATAGCCCTGCCAAAATCGTGGATAGAACAGCCGAAGTCGTGGATAGCCCCGCCAAAAACGTGGATAGCCCCGCCGAAATCGTGGATAGCCCCGCCGAAAACGTGGATAGAACCGTCAAAATCGTGGATAGCCTGCCGAAGCGACGGAAAGAACAGCCGAAGTGACGGATAGAATCGACAAAGCGACGGAAAGAACAGCCGAAGTGACGGATAGAATCGACAAAGCGACGGAAAGAACAGCCGAAGTGACGGATAGCCCCATCAAAGCGACAGATAGCCCCGTCAAAATGACCAGACCCCTTATCGTGTTACCGTAATTTATGTTTTTCCTAAAAATACAATTGTATTTTTCAAAATAATTTATTATTATTAAAAAATAATTCATCGAAGAAAGAGACATCAGGGAAAGAGGCGTTATTGAGTGGCAAATAAAGAATTAAAAAGGGGATTAGAGGCGCGTCATATCCAGATGATTGCTCTTGGGGGTACAATTGGCGTGGGTCTATTTATGGGTTCTGCAAGCGCTATTCAGTGGACTGGGCCTTCTGTGCTTCTTGCATATGCTATCGCAGGCATATTTATTTTTTTCATTATGCGAGCTATGGGGGAAATGCTCTATATGGAGCCTAGTACAGGTTCCTTTGCAACGTTTGGCTATAAATATATACATCCATTAGCTGGTTATTTAACAGCGTGGAGTAATTGGTTCCAGTGGGTTATTGTTGGTATGTCAGAAATTATTGCAGTAGGAACATATATGCAATATTGGTATCCAGATTTACCGGCATGGATTCCAGGATTAATTGCAATGGTAATTTTAGGTGTTGCCAACTTTATTTCTGTTAAATCGTTTGGAGAATTTGAATTTTGGTTTGCCATGATTAAGATTGTCACGATTATATTAATGATTGTTGCCGGTTTTGGTCTCATTTTCTTTGGGATTGGTAATGATGGTATTGCCATCGGATTATCGAATCTATGGAATCATGGAGGCTTCTTTACTGGCGGTTGGTCAGGCTTCTTCTTCGCTTTATCATTAGTCGTTGCCGCTTATCAAGGTGTCGAGCTTATTGGAATTACAGCGGGAGAAGCGAAAAATCCTCAAAAAACTATTACGAATGCGATTCAAAGTATTATTTGGCGTATTTTAATATTTTATATAGGTGCGATCTTTGTCATTGTGACGGTTTATCCGTGGGATGAATTAGGTACAATTGGTAGCCCGTTTGTAGCCACGTTTGCAAAGGTTGGCATTACTGCTGCGGCAGGGATTATTAATTTTGTTGTCATAACAGCGGCAATGTCAGGTTGTAATAGTGGAATTTATAGTGCGGGGCGTATGCTATATACGCTTGCTATGAATGATCAAGCACCTAAATGTTTTGCAAAGCTTTCTAGTAATGGTATTCCGATATTCGGTACGGTAGGCGTGCTAATTGGTTTGATCATCGGGGTTATTTTAAGTTACATTGCACCAGGAAATTTATTTGTATATGTATACAGCGCTAGTGTATTACCAGGGATGATTCCATGGTTTGTTATATTAATAAGTCAAATACGATTTAGAAAAATAAAAGGTGAACAACTGTCAAAGCATCCATTCAAAATGCCATTTGCGCCTTTTACAAACTATATAACGATTGCCTTCTTAGTAATGGTGCTAATCGGTATGTGGTTTAATGATGATACACGAGTTTCTCTCATTGTAGGAATTATATTCTTAGTCATTGTGGCAATGAGCTACTTTGTACTTGGTATCGGGAAAAATCGTCCTGTTAAAAATAAATAATCAAATAGATTTGTTAAAAGGGTGTATTTCTACTTAATGAAATACATCCTTTTTCTTTTGCGATAGAAATTTTGCCTTGAGAACAAATACCCGCGCGAAGCAGGTGAATACCCGCGGAAGGAGAACAAATACCCGCGCGAAGCAGGTGAATACCCGCGGAAGGAAAACAAATACCCGCGCAGGAGGTAAATACCCGCGAAAGGAGAACAAATACCCGCGCGAAGCAGGTGAATACCCGCGGAAGGAAAACAAATACCCGCGCAGGAGGTAAATACCCGCGAAAGGAGAACAAATACCCGCGCAGGAGGAGAATACCCGCGAAAGGAGAACAAATACCCGCGCGAAGCAGGAGAATACCCGCGGAAGGAAAACAAATACCCGCGCAGGAGGAGAATATCAGCGGAAGGAAAACAAATACCCGCGCAGGAGGTAAATACCCGTGAAAGGAGAACAAATACCCGAGCGAAGCAGGTGAATACCTGCGGAAGGAAATCAAATACCCGCGCGAAGCAGGTGAATACCCGCGGAAGGAGAACAAATACCCGCGCGAAGCAGGTGAATACCCGCGGAAGGAAAACAAATACCCGCGCAGGAGGTAAATACCCGCGCGCAGCAGGTGAATACCCGTGAAAGGAGAACAAATACCCGCGCAGGAGGTAAATACCCGCGCGCAGGAGGAGAATACCCGCGGAAGGAGAACAAATACCCGCGCGAAGCAGGTAAATACCCGCGAAAGGAGAACAAATACCCGCGCAGCAGGTGAATACCCGCGGAAGGAAAACAAATACCCGCGCGAAGCAAGAGAATATCCGTGAAGAAGATCTCAAAGTTTTTAGATGTACATTTTGGAAATCTCAATAGGACGAAAAGGGACAATCCATTGAGAATTGGATTGTCCCTTTCATTTACTGTTCTTTCCGCATAATAAAGCTTAAATGTCTACCTGCCTGTTTATCTTGGCGATAGGAAAAACCATCTGGGCTTATATATGTGCAAGTTGAATCCATCAAAATCTGCTTAGAAGGAATTCCTACAAGCTCACATTGTTTTTTGACAGTTTTTTGATTATCAATATGATATTTATTTGTTTCTGCATTGAAATACATAAAGTCCTCAGCATAGCCTAGGTTGTGGAATTTTTCATAAACATCTTGGTCCACTTCAAATTTCTGCTGACTGAGAGCCATACCGATTTGTACGTGAAAATCTTGCGGATTACAATGCTCATGCTCCAGCAAATGTTGGAAAAGCTTTAATGTTACTTCCTTGACAGTTCCTTGCCAGCCTGAATGTACCACGCCAATAAGGCCATTAACTTCATTATAAAAAATGACAGGTACGCAATCTGCTGTAAAACTACATAAAAGTAAATTCGGCTCTAATGTATAAAGTGCATCGGTATTAGCAATGGCAGAGTCCATCTGCTCAGCGCCACGTCCTTTATCAGAAACTGTAACTTTATTGAAATTGGCACTATGAGTTTGTTGAGTGCAAATAAAATTATTTAAATCACAATGCAAAGTAGCTGCCAATTTTTTTCGGTTTTCTAGTACATCCGCTACATTCACACATGTATGCAGTGCCATATTATTTTGTTCAAGCTCGATGTCATCCTTTAAGGTAGTGCCTGCAATAAATTGGTCGTTATCGAAATAAATTTTTGTTTTCATATCATCACCTCGTCTTACTATATATGAATAGTCAATGAATGTATAGGCGCTTACTAACTGTTATGATTTTTTAAGAGTCTTGAGTATTTACATACCCTTCTACAGATTTTCGAGACATAAAGAGTGGATTTCTTTACATATAGTATCGAAGAATCATTAATAGAGGGAAGGAGCACGTATATATGACTCAAGAGAAAATCCTATTGATTTGCCAATTAGGCATGGGGCTATTTTGGATTATTACATACATACTAATCATCAAACAAGGATTTCAGGATAAGAAATATGGCATGCCAATGGCCGCAATTTGTGCCAATATTTCATGGGAATTTATCTTTGCCTTTATGTATCCACAAAATGACTTGCAAAGGATAATTACTTTCTTGTGGTTTCTTTTAGACATCTTTATTATGATGCAATTTTTACGTTATGGTCATAAAGAATACAAAAAATTAATTCCAAGAAAGATATTTTACTCATCTTTTTTCATCACGCTTGGTGTAAGTTTTTTCATTATTTTAGCGATGATGCATGAATTCAATGATATAGAAGGGAAATATGCTGCATTTATACAAAATCTGATGATGTCAGGGTTGTTTATCGCCTTATTTTTACAAAGAGGAAACTTAAGCGGCCAATCAATGGGCATAGCCGTTTGTAAAATGATCGGTACTATGTTTGCAGCAGTTGGCTTCTATATGTACTTTAGAACACCATTGATTACTATTATCTCGGTTGCGACCCTTATTTATGATTGGATTTATATAGTATTAATCTATAGATTTCACGTGAAATATGCTAAATAAAAGACTTTAAATCTGCAAGCTTTTTGCGGTAAAAGCATCCTTGAATAGTTCAGGTCATAGAGCGAATATCCTGAACAAAAACTATACACATATAGGTGTAGGATATGTGAAGGATGGCAATTACTGGACACGAATGTTTATTCAAAAATAAAAACAATGAGCTGTTCCAAAATCAGTAGTTACTGATGGGGACAGTTCTTTTTTTTGAGAGTACAATTAGCGATATTCACATCATGCACTTTTATGCATTTTTGGTCATCATGAGAAAGATTCATTGAACCAACAATAATCGTTACATAACTTGAACATGCAAAATACGGCTTAATTTCAGCTCCAATTAATCAATTTCTTTAACTTCATTCAACTTTAGGAAATGTTTAAACAAATAAAAATGATAAAAAGAAACACACTATCAACAATACACGAATAAGATGTCTCTGTAGTATTACGATAGAGGTAGGTGTTTTATGTTGAAGAAAAAGTGGATGGCCGCACTGGGTATTATATGCACAATTGGACTAGTCGGTTGTCAGGAGAAATCTGATGAGAAAAAGCTAGAACAGCAACAAATTCAAGAGTCAGAGCGAGAAGTTGGGGAATTAAAAAAGCCTGTTAACTTTGAACAACAAACAGAGCCCGTCGTTGTTGAAATTGTGGACCCTTCGACCAAAGCCATCGTACAAACAATTTTACCGAAAGAAAAGGGCTATGAAACTGATGTACAATCGTATACAAGACAAATTGAGCAAATAGCAAAAGAGTTAGCAAGAGGAAATGACAAAACAGCCGGCTATGATAAGCGTATGCAACTCGATAAACTAGACGATCAAGGAAAAATAATTAAAGGTAGTCCTTTAATTGTTTTAAAAGAAAGTGAATTAGTTGAAAGAATATTAGAAGCATCAGTGACCGGTGGTAAAGTGGAGTTGCCTCTTTATATTACCGAAAGCGGGTATTCCTTTGAAGATATTCCTTATTTAGAAGAAGTAGTTGTCGCATCTTATACAACTTACTTCAATACCCATGATGTAGGAAGAAATAAAAATATTGAACTTTCTGCAAAGGCAATTAATAATGTTATCATTGGAAGTGGAGATAGTTTCTCCTTTAATACAGTCGTTGGACCTAGGGACGAAGCGAATGGGTATCAGCCTGCACCAGAAATCATCAATAAAAAGGTTGTGATGGGCATTGGGGGAGGGATTTGTCAAACGTCCTCAACCCTGTTTAACGCGGTTGATCAAATACCGGTAAAATTTGTAGAACGACATCACCATTCCTTAAATGTTGGGTATGTTCCAAAAGGAAGAGACGCAACGGTTTCCTATGGTGGCTTAGATTTTAGATTCCAAAATACAACGGACGTACCATTTTTAATAAAAGCTAACTATAGTAAAAATTCCCTTACAATTGAGATAAGAACAGCAGAAAAATATGTAGAAATCTTAAAAAAGCCATAGTATTTTCGAAGACACTAACCAAGGTGTCTTTTTTAGTTAGAACTGTAGAAAAATAATAACAAGAGGATCATAGGAGTGTATTATTCGCTATGATCCTCTTAGTTTATATAATATTTAAAATTTCCTGTGGTGTAGTTACTTTGTACTCGGGTTCCTCTTGTTGGACAACTTCTATAGCGTCATAGCCCCAACCAACCCAAATAATAGGCACTCCTGCTTTTTTACATGCTACAATGTCTCTTTGCTCATCACCAATGTATAAAACTTCTGATGGTGTACTGTTTGAGTCCTTTAAAAATTTTTTTATCACTTTATCTTTGCCAAAAATTCGGTTTGAGCAAAGAACATTTGACACACAATGAATGCTATTCATTTTTAAAAATTCTAAGATGTTCTCCTTTGAATTGGAGGAAATAATAAGGATTTTATAGCCTCTGTTATCAATTTCCGTAAGAACATCTTTGATACCATCATAAAGATGAACATCATTTAACGACTGACGATACAATCGATAAAACTGTGGTAAAATCATTGGCAATTTATACATAGGAAAGTCAAATAATTTACTCCGTTCCGCTATAGATAATTTTTTCAATGATTCAATTTCCTTTAATTCTATTCCTTTAAATTTGTATTTTTGTGCAAGTGTATTCCAAGCTGATGCAAACACTGCCGTTGAATCTGCCAGTGTTCCATCAAAATCAAAGATGATATATTTCATAGCAAACTTTCTCCTTTATTATCTAGTTGTATAGACGCTTTTTTCTTAAAAATGTTACTAGGAATAGGAAAGCCTATTCTTAATATAATGACATGATTATACAGGATATGAAACAGCGTATTGTAAATAACACTTGTTGAGCGATTTTTTCACTAAAAGTTAAAAAAATTTTCAGGTAAGGGGAATAAAACATCTTCTTTTTCATGCATCTTAAAAAATGTTCACGTAATTTTCAGATAACGATATTATGTAAAACTCCACAAATTTTTTGATATAACTTATGCTAGCTAAATGACTATCTCTGAACCATTTTTCAATATTTAAACGCGATGGTGATTTTTATTTTAGTAGGAAAAAATACCTGTCACCCGTTAATTATTGAAACGGGTGACAGGTACGGTCTATTATGAAGCATTTTCTGTTTTTTCTCGTTTTTTTATTAAATAATATGCATTCACTGAGGAAGTAATAGGAATGATAAGTGCTATACCAATGCCTGCACAAAATATCATAATTATCTCAGTGCTAAATACTTTAGAATTAATAATTTCGCCAATCGAATAAGATAAATCCTTAAACCATATTAGCAAGCTTAAATATCCACCGAAGAAAGCGAAAAATAATGTATTTGTATCTGTACCTAAAATGTCCTTTCCAATACTTAATCCTGATGTAAATAATTTTTTTCTGCTAATTAACGGATTATGATGAAGAATCTCATGCATGGAAGTGGCGATGGAAATGGCAACATCCAATATTGCACCAATTGTACTCATGATAATGACAGAAGCTCCAATTTGAACATAGTTGACGCCAATATAAAGCGAGAATATACTTATTTCCTCTGTTGATTCTCCTCCGAATCCTCGAAGCATTGATTTCTCCGTCACAAAAACAATGAAAAGTAATAAAATAACTATTGTAATCATCGTAGAAATGAACGCAGTTATCGTTTTACTGCTCATCTCATTAATAAAAAATAAGCTAATCCAACAGATGACGGTACAGGCAATGAGCGTTAAGATCACTGGACTATTCTTTGGATTGGTCATTAAAAAGATGGTAATAAAGAGCACTCCAAAGTTTAAAAATAAAGATAGAAAAGATCGTACTCCTTTTTTTCCACCAATAACTATCATCAATATAAATAAAATGGCAGTTAACAACACTAATACATTCATTATTTTGCCCTCTTTCGATTAATGAAAAAAATAGAAGTGTAAAGGCTAATGGGAATCGTCAAGACAACACCAATACCACCTGCTAGGGCCCGAGCTAATTCTAACGAAAGGTTCAAGGAAAGTGTTTGCCCTAATGGATAAGAATTTTTTAAATATAAAATTAACATAGGAATTGAGCCAGAAATATAAACAAAGAACAAAATACTTGTAATCGTTCCCATAACGTCTTTCCCGATATCCATTCCAGAAGTTTTTAAAGATTGGTCAGAAATATCTTGGTTTTGCTCAAATAATGCGAACATAGAAGAAGCCATTGTGATGGAGACATCCATTACAGCCCCGAGTGCCCCAATAAATAATCCAGCCATAAAAATCACTCGATAAGGTCGTGTTAAAAATTGCATTTCTTCATATCGAAGCCCATTCTCGGATGTAACCCACAGAACTAAAGCGCTAATCAATAACGAAATAACGGTTCCTAAAAGTGTTGCAACAATCGCTGCATATGTTTTTTCATTCAAGCCGTTAATAAGTATTAAAGAAATGCCAGTAAATAAAAGAACACATACCCCACATATAAATATCAAATTTATATTTGAATTCACGTATAAATCCAAAGCGAAGGATAATACAACGGAATTCACAATTAAACTGATGATCGAAAATAATCCTTGTCTTTTACCAACAATCAGCAAAGCAAAAATAAAAATCCATGCTACTATCAAGACGAATTGATCACGTTTTACGTCTAAAATAGTCCCAGTTAAATCTGCATTTTTGTCTGTACTTGCTTTAATCGTAACAAATAATTTGTCCCCAACATGGTATTCTTGATCGAATGCCCCAGATGATGAATATTGATTTGTAAAATAAATATTCCGGCCTTTTTCTTCCCCGTTTTTTAAAACAGCCGTAATACGCTGAGTATATAAATGATCCTCGTTATTATACATATCCGATTCAGTGGTTGAATCCGTCAATTCCGTTTTTATTACTTCTGCAATTGGACGTGCATAAAATGCTTCGTTGTGATAAACGAAAAAGACAGAAGCGATAAAGCAGATTGCTATTAGGATATAAAATAAAACTTTGTTATAAGTCTTTTTTTTCGTGATGTTTTCCAATGAAAACCTCCTGAGAAGGGGATTTAACTATATTCGTAGCAAATGTCTATTGCTGGAGTTGCACAAACAACGACTTACAATACCACTACAAATTTATTGTCAAGGCAAACGAATGTAGCCATGGTAATTTAACGCTCTAATTGAACAGAGGTTCCTTGCTTTTGATTACTTCTATTTTATTTTATTGCATAATTAATAAGCTGTTATTCATCGATGTAAGTTTATCTTCATTCAGCAAATGTTTATAGTAGCAAAAGAAAGAGACAGTACAGATATTTTTTGGTAGCGTAAATGCAACGGCAGTTCGTACTTCTGCCGAATTATAAAGTTGCAGTAAAAATGAGGGAATCTCTATGTTATTCCTAAATATTCTTGTGTTAGTTTTATAATAAAGTGCAACAGTACCATCATTTTCTCACCACAGCATCAGAGGTACGGCCATTATTTTTTCAAGAATTATCTGGATAATATAATAAAATAGTGTTATCGTAAGAACTAGCTAAATAAAAATATCCTTCGGGGTCGGGTGAAATTCCCAATCGGCGGTGATGAAGTAATTCAAAGTCCGTGAGCGTAAGCTGATTTGGTGCAAATCCAAAACCGACAGTTATAGTCTGGATGGGAGAAGGGTAAAAGTGTGAGCTTTTTAAATTCGCTTGAGTTTATAAGGTTTATTTGAGTACGCTTTTATAAACTACTACTTCCCATCGTATAAGTTGGGAAGTTTTTTTTGTTGTATCTTCAAAGTGGGTGTTTGAACACCTACTTTGAAGATAAAGCCTCCGGACGTAATTACGCCAAAGCGAAATTGATTTAGCTTAAAAATTTTATAGCAATATGTTCTTCGGGGTCGGGTGAAATTCCCAATCGGCGGTGATGAAGCAATTCAAAGTCCGTGAGCGCAAGCTGATTTGGTGCAAATCCAAAACCGACAGTTATAGTCTGGATGGGAGAAGAACGATAAGATGTTAGCCTATGGAAAAATTATGTATCCATAAGGTTTATTTGTTGACGTCTTATTTATTTTATATGAACTCCCAACCCCTTTAATCAAAGGGGTTTTTTTGTTTAATGAAAATTATTGATTGCTAGGAAGAGGGACAAATAAAGAGCCCTCAAAGTACAGGAAGTAGGTGGAAAAATGTTTACAGGGATTGTTGAGGATGTTGGTACAGTAAAAACCTTGCAAAGCGGTCGACAAAGTATGGAAATTACTATTATTTCATCGAAAATGGTGGAGGATGTAAAGCTCGGGGACAGTATAGCGGTCAATGGTGTTTGTTTAACAGTGGTACATTTTAATGAGCAGGAGCTAACGATGGATGTGATGCCTGAATCGGTGAAAGCAACAAATTTGCAGCAGCTCGCTGTTGGAGATCCTGTAAATTTAGAGCGCGCCATGTCTGCTAATGGACGTTTCGGTGGACATTTTGTATCAGGACATGTTGACGGAGTAGGAAAAATATTGCGTAAACGGCCATTAGCAAATGCAGTCTATATTGATTTTGAGCTGTCAGAGGAGTTAACGAGCTATTGTATTCCAAAGGGCTCCATCACGATTGACGGTACGAGCCTAACACTTTTTCATGTCGATAAAAATTGTGTCACAGTAGCACTGATACCGCACACTTACAAGGAAACAATTTTAGGTAAGAAGAAAATTGGAGATCTCGTCAATATAGAAACCGATTTAGTTGGAAAATATATTTTGCATCAACTTAAGCGTGGACAGGTAATGCCAAACATTACGAGAGACTTTTTAGCACAAAACGGGTTTTAACTAACACTGACCAGGAGGTGGCGATATTGCTACATTCAATTGAAGAAGCGATAGAGGATTTAAAACAAGGCAAGATGATTGTTGTTGTAGATGATGAGGACCGAGAAAATGAAGGGGACTTACTAGCACTCGTGGAATTTATGACCCCTGAAACGATTAACTTTATGGCGACCTATGGAAGAGGTTTAATTTGTACGCCAATTTCACCGCAGCTTGCACGAAAATTAGCATTAACCCCTATGGTTAGTATCAATACAGATAATCATCAAACGGCATTTACCGTTAGCATAGATCATGTGAATACAACTACAGGAATTAGCGCCTTTGAACGGGCAATGACTATACAAAAAATGATAGAACCACAAGCAAAGACTGAGGATTTTCGTAGACCTGGCCATGTATTTCCGTTAATAGCAAAGGAAAATGGTGTGTTAGAGCGCAGAGGACATACAGAAGCAACAATTGATTTGGCCAAACTTTGTAACAGTATTCCTGCGGGCATTATTTGCGAAATTATGGGCGATAATGGCAAAATGCTACGCTTTAATGACCTGGTCCAGTATGCAGCTCAACATCATTTAAAAATGATTTCCATAGAAGCATTGGCAACATATAGACGTCAACAAATAGTTAAAGAAAACACAATAACAATATAAAAAAGGCTTTTCACCAAAAGTTGTAGATGACTTTTAAAACGTATGTCATGTATATAAGTTGATTGTAGTGGACGCCCCTAGGAAAGCGTCCGGTCGGAACGGAAGTCAACCACACGTTATAGTGATGATCCATAAAAAAGGAGAAAAGAAAAATGGGTAAAATATTTGAAGCACAATTAATTGGTACGGATTTAAAAATAGCAGTAGTAGTAGGACGTTTCAATGAATTTATTACAAGCAAATTATTGGACGGGGCGTTAGATGGTTTAAAGCGTCATGGTGTGGATGAGAATTCTATCGATGTAGCATGGGTTCCTGGTGCATTTGAAGTTCCTTTCATTGCTAAACAGTTAGCTGAAACAAAGAAGTATGATGCAATTATTGGACTAGGTACGGTGATTCGTGGTTCAACAACACACTATGACTATGTATGTAATGAATCGGCAAAAGGTATTGCAAGTGTTTCACTATCTACAAATGTACCTGTTATTTTTGGTATTGTGACAACTGAAAATATTGAGCAAGCAATTGAGCGTGCAGGCACTAAATCCGGCAATAAAGGCTATGATGCGGCAATGTCTGCTATTGAAATGGCCAACTTAAAGAAGATGATTGGATAAAGCCTCCGGACGTAATTACGTCAAGGCGGAATTGATCTTCATTCAGCAATATTTTATTTGTAGTGACAGCTACAGATGATTTGGCAACGGTCACATCCTGTTTCCTTGAATATTTTTAAATATCAAGGGGAAATATATGTATAAGTATATGGATTAATGTACTAATTTGGAGCTGGCTCAGTAGGAGATGAGGAATATTTCATCAATGGAACAAGAGTTAAATTTGAATTCTTTGAAGGCATTATTTCAACGCTCTGCTGATGTGGTCTTCCAAAAGTATATCTTTCAGCAACATAAGGTACATTTGATAAAATGTGAAGGGCTCATTAATGAGCGGCTACTGGAAACCGTTATCGTGCAACGAATTCAATCATTATTTACGGCAACAACGGATGAATTGTTAGAAGAGCATATACAAAATAATTTACACATTCCCCATCTTCAAAAAATATCAAGTAAAGATGATGCCATCACAAAAGTCTATAAAGGACATGTTTTACTGTATTTCGAAGATATGAATTTGTTGTATTCAAGTAATATTGCTAAAAAACCGAATCGGGAGCCTAAAGAAACATTCCTTGAATTAGTTATCAAAGGCCCGAGAGATGATTTTATTGAGGATGCTTTTATTAATATTGCTTTATTACGAAAACGATTACCTACTAATTCATTAAGTGTTGAGACATATGAACTTGGTAAACGTTCCAAAACAACCGTAGCTGTACTTTATTTAGCAGATGTCGTAAATCAAAAGATGCTTGAGCAAATAAAATTACAGCTACAGCAAATTGATATCGATATTGTATTTAGTGGAGATTTATTGATGGAAAGAATTGAGCGAAGTGCTAAAATTCTACCTAGACATGATTATACCGGACGTCCTGATTTTGCTTTACAAGCTTTAAGTAATGGGCGCATTCTTATCATAGTTGATGGTGTATCATATGTCATTATTACTCCTGCTAATTCAATGTTACTATTTAAATCCAGTGAAGATAATGAATATCCGATTATTGTAAGTTCTATGGAGCGTTTATTACGAAGAATAGCTATCTATTTAAGTGTACTTTTACCAGGTTTTTGGCTTGCACTAACGACCCATCATCAAGAGCAATTGCCCTTTATTCTTTTAGCGACAGTCGTTGAATCAAGAACGGGTCTCCCATTTCCAACGATGCTTGAAATATTAATGATGCTTTTTATGTTTGAATTATTTCGAGAAGCAAATATACATCTCCCCAATGTTATTAGTGGTTCAATAAGTGTTGTTGGGGGATTAATTATTGGAGATGCAGCAATTAAAGCAGGTGTTACGAGCCCTTCCATGATTGTAGTTATTGCTACTTCGAGTATTGCAGCTTTTACACTCGGCAATCAATCTATTGTATCAGCCATGAGTATTTTCAGGATAATTATTATTATAGCATCTGCTTTTTTGGGGTTATTTGGTTTCTTTATTTCGATGTTCTTCATACTTCTTTATATGGCAAATTTACGAGTATTAGGTGTTCCTTACTTAAGTTTAGGCGCAGATTTTGATTGGCAGGATATTAAAAAGTCTTTATTTCGTTTATCTCTAGAAGGTTACGGTAAGCGACCGACATTTTTAAACTTACAGGACAAGTCAAGAACATCTAGTAAAAAAAAATAAATACTTATTATACAAAAGATCAGGTATTATATGCCTGGTCTTTTTAACATCTTTCAGCTCATGTTTTTTGTAGCGAAAGCAAAGCGTCAGGTACAGATGTTTTTTGTACCAAAAGTGCAACGGCAGTTACAGGTGTTTTTTTGTACCGAAAGCAAAGCGACAGGTACAGAAGTCTCCTTAGAATGAATCTTTAGTTCCTAAACTTTAAAAGGAGGATGTACCCAAACAACGAAAATGGAATTAGATATATAATAAGGAGAGTGGCATCAACAAAAGCTATTCTCCTTTTTTTGTTTACTTTCGAGTGAAGGATTATTAAACTATTGGTTACAGTTTCCTTGTAAATTAAAAATTGTTAAAGCATTTTATCAGTACCCGGTAGTGGCCGAGTAATGAGTAAGGGATAGCCCAATGCGTAAGTGTGCGGTAGCCAAATCTTCATTGTAATGATAAAATAAGAACAAATATTCTTCTTTAGAAACGGAAGAAGAATCTTTGATTGTCAAAAAGCGTAAAATAGCATTTATCCAAATGAAGAACAGTAGTTATAAGCCGAACGTTTTCAGCAGGCACGAATCACTACGTTAATGACTTTAAAGAACAAATCAGAAACAACTAAAAAAATTATACTTACTATCGTATAATAGCAGGCGTGTTGATTGGGAAAAAATAGGTTTTTTATTGAGTGATAAAAGGATTTTTTTGTTACTATTTTGCCGATATATTTCCATTTTAACTAATTGTAGCGTAGGGCAACTCGACTCCGGCAGGAAAGCGAGACAGACGAGACCCTGCACTAAGCGAATGTTTTCTGGCGAAAGCGAAGCGACAGCAATTTGTTTATCTGCGCGAAAACGGAGTAGCGGTGGCAACAAAGCGGAGGAAGCGGCTCGACGCTCGCCCGCAGGAAGCCTTGCTCTGCGCGACAGCGACAAATGTTTTATCTGTGCGAAAGCGAAGCGTCAGCAACAAATGTTTTATCTGTGCGAAAGCGAAGCGTCAGCAACAAATGTTTTATCTGTGCGAAATCGAAGCGACAGCAACAAAGCGAGTAGCCCGTAGCGGAAATCAGCCTCTCCGAATGTATAAAAATGGTTAATCAACACATCTGATATAATAGTAATATTGGATACGAAGTTGTTTCAATAGTAAAAAGTATGACAATATGTCAACTGTGACTAACAATTTTTATGATTGATGCGAATGTCAAGCTCACACTTAATTAAGGCAGTATTCATTTCTATAGATGAGGAAGTACCAGTTTGTATGAAAAAGCGAAAAATAAAACTAATTTTATTACTATCAATTATATTATTATTATTGTTTACAAGTTTAAACATCTTTACATCTTACATAAAAATGAAAAAGACAGTTGAAGAGGCAATAGCGAGCCAAAGTTTAGAAGCTGCTACTTCTATTGCCTCTTCAATTGACGTCGAGGCATACCAACAATTTTTAAAGGACCCCCAAAAAAATGATTATTATTGGGAAATAAGAAACTATTTAAATGATGCCAGAGTAAAACTAGGTGCTCTATTTGTTTATACATTAGAGGTTGATAATCCAAAAGAATCAAAAGCAATGATTATGGGATTACCAGGTGAATATACTAAAGGCTTCGATATTGGAGAGGTCTGTACAGTACCTGAGGAGCAAGTGCGTAAAGCCTATAAGGGAGAAACATATGTAACGGAAGTGATACCAGATTCTGGACACGGTGCTTATCTATCTGTTGGTGCGCCTATAAAGGATAAAACAGGGAAAATTATTGCATACCTAGGCATCGATATTAGTGCAGAAAAGCTAAATGGCATCAAGGGAAAAGTGATCGAAGATAATCTTCTTATGTTTATTTTTAATGGTGGACTCATTTTAATCGTTATTGGCTCTTTTTTATTTTTACAGAGATGGTATCAAAAAGAAGTGGCGAAGGAAGTTGGAGCGACAGAAGATACATATCAAGCAGAAATTAAAACTTTAATTACTTCTGTGTCCTCTTTAAGACATGACTTTACAAATCATATACAAGTCTTGCATGGACTTCTTCAATTAGACAAACCTGAACAGGCTAAACAATATTTATCTTCACTATCAAAAGAGGTTCAGGCTATTAAGTCGCTGAAATTAAATATTGATCATCCAGGCTTATCAATATTATTGGAGACGAAAAAACTAACGGCACAAAATCATAATATCGATATGAATTTCACAGTTTCACAGGATGCATTTAATAAAATTAAAACAACGGATCTAATCAAAATCTTGTCAAATTTAATAGATAATGCGATTGATGCGGCAAATGAATTACCAGAGGGGCAACCTAAAATAACAATTTGTTGCAAAGCAGACGACACGCAATATGAATTTAAGGTTACAAATACTGGACCAAATATTGTAGAAGCGGGGCAAATATTTAAGCAAGGATTTTCCACGAAGAAACCAGAAAGTGGTAAAATAAGAGGGCAAGGCTTGTTTATTGTGAATGAAATAGTCAATAAATACAACGGACAAATTTCTATCGACTCATCAAAACATTTAGAAACAACAGCAATAGTAAACATTCCGATAAAGTAACTTTCTAAGCTTCCTACAGAAAATTGTAGGAAGTTTTTTTAACTTTATTGACCGAAGTCCATTACCGGAGAAGTAAAGGGATTTACCAGCTAAATTAGCTACTCTACCGGTGTAGTAACTGTTTCACTATGTGAAAAGCTGTTACGACTTTCACTTTTACATTTTTTGAGTAATTCATTTCATATAGTACTAATAATCGAATTGGTATTCTATTTGGAGGGGATGAAATATTTGGATCAATCAATCCTTGATTTATTGAAAAAGGGTGGCTTCGTTTTGTATGCAAGGCATGGTGAAGCAACTGTTGGGAGAGATCAGCCATATTTAAATTTTCAAGATTGTTATACTCAAAGAAATTTGTCTGAAGTTGGGCGAAGGGAGGCAATTTACTTTGGACAAATGCTACGCTATTTACAAATTCCAATCAGTTCACAGATTGTCGCAAGTCCTTTTTGTCGTACAATTGAAACGGCGCAGCTCGCATTCCCTTATGCGAATGTCCAAATTGACCCATTTGGGTATGAAATTTTTAAATTGGGTGGGAATATTCCTATCGTTGAAAAAACAAATATATTATCAAATCTGCAATCAATGTTAGAAAGAAAGCCACCGCAGGGAATGAATCAAGTAATCATTGCCCATAGCTTTCCTGAAGGTGTTGGATTGGGGAAAATTTCAAACATGGGGATGGTTATTGTTAAGCCAAAAGGTCCTGGAAAGGGCTATGAAATAGTAAAAAAATTAACTTTAAAAGATTTAGCGCCTTTAGATAGTAGCTCAAGTTAAAGCTGAAAAGAGGGGAAACATGAAAATAAAAACAGTGTCACAATGCACATTAGAGGAAACTTTGAAAGCTTGGAATAAAGGTTTTGAGGAGTATTTTGTAGAAATTAAAATGAATGAAGAGATGTTTTTAAATCGACTTGTTGGAGAGGGACTATACCCAGAGCTTTCAATCGTCGCATTTGATCATCATAATCCTGTTGGTATTGTCTTAAATGGCTTTAGACAAATTGCAGGTAAGAAAACCTCTTGGAATGGTGGAACAGGCATCTCTCCAGAGTATCGCGGAAAAGGTATTTCTCGGGTTTTGATGGAAGAAACAATCGCCATCTATGAAAGAGAGAACGTGGAAATTGCAACGCTTGAAGCTATTAAAGAGAATAAAGTAGCGATCGCTTTGTATGAGAAGTATGGCTATACAATTACAAATCAATTGCTATTTTTAAGTGGTGAATATGAGGCAAAAGTAGAGAAAGAAGCTACAATTCATGTGGAAACTATTCGACCAGAGCAGCTCCCACATTTATCATTTTATCAGGAAGATGTTCCTTGGCAATGTAGCTGGCAAAGTAATAAACAAGGAGAAGCTAAAGTTTTTTATAACGACAATAATGCCGCGATTGGTTATATGTTATATAGAATAGTATGGGGTAAGGATGGGGCAATCGACCACATAGTGCTTTATCAATTAGAGCTATTAGAGAATGGCGATGTAGAAAATATTCCACACTTTATCGCAAGCATCACAAATCACAAAGTGAAACTAGCCACAGTTAACTTTTTAGCAAGTAATCCAGTCACGAGCTATTTGATGGACAATGGGCTAGAAGTGAAGACAGAGCAAGTGCAAATGAAGAAAAAAATGAATTGAATAAGAATAATAGGGGGAGGTTCGTCAAGCTAGGCAAAAAATATAAAGATTAGGTAGTTATAAAAAAGAAGGTGATTAGTTATGAAGAAAATACTAATTTGTAATTTACTAATATTAGTATTGGTAGGTTGTTCACCGACTATAAATACTAACCCCACTGCGAATTCTATTCTTAAAGAACATTCTCAAGCAGATATTCTTCAGTATAATAACTTAATTTATATAAATGCTACAAGCTTGGAATCAATGAAACAATTAGAATATACGAAGAGTGAGAAGATAGGGAAAATTATTAAAACAACAAATTCCTCTAAAAATTTCAAAGATTTTTATGCTACTAAATTGGAAAGTGGAACAGAAATTTTCTCTACAAATGATCATAATATTTATACAATCATTGCGGAATCGAATGGGCAACAAATACTTTATACGGCTCTGCTTGAGGGTTAGTGATCTTAACAGTACTTATATCAGGTTGTAAACATTTGAAAATTCCCGTATACTAATTCGATAAAGAATGTAAATAAAGGATGATTTAAAATGACGTTTGAAGAGATATTACCACGCTTAAAAGCGGGAGAAAAAGTAATTCGTAAAGGTTGGGGCGGTGCCGAATTGTATGTGAAGCTTGTTGGACAAAGCGAGCATGATGGCGAGACTTTGAATCCGTATTTTTTAATTAATGTACGCGGTGAGGGCTACACAATGTTTACACCAACTGTCTGTGATTTGTTAGCGGAAGATTGGGTAATTGTCAATTAATCTAAAAAGAAGTCATCTCAAATGAGGTGGCTTTGTTTATTTTTTTGAGGAGAGATGTTATGAAATTTGAAGAATATAATGGCAAGACGGTATTTGTAACGGGTGCTGCTTCAGGTATTGGACAGGCTCAAGTTGTTGCATTTTTAGAAAATGGGGCAAACGTATTCGGTTTTGATTTGGATGAGAGAGGGCTAGAAAATCTACATCACCAATATCCTGAACAATTTGCCTATAGAGTAGGTAGTGTATGCAGTAAAAACGATGTAGAAGGAGCATTTGAAGCCGCAGTTTCAATATTTAAGCAAGTAGATATTTTATTAAATACGGCAGGCGTTTTAGATGGCTTCGCAAAAACGCTCGATACAGATGAGGCGCTTTGGGATAAAATCATGAATACCAATGTAAAGGGTACTTTTTTTGTGACGAATACGATATTACCTCATATGGTAAAACGAAAATCAGGCATAGTCGTCAATATGGCATCTATTGCAGGACTAGTTGCAGGCGGTGGTGGAGCGGCATATACAGCGTCTAAACATGCGATTGTCGGCTATACAAAGCAATTAGACTTAGATTACTGTCGTGAAGGAATTCGTGCCAATGCCATTGCACCGGGAGCCATTCAAACACCGATGAACAAGGCTGACTTTGAAGGGGACGGGGAAATGGCGAAATGGGTAGCGAGTGAAACTCCTGCAGGTCGCTGGGCTCAACCAAGTGAGGTGGCGAATCTAACACTTTATTTGGCTAGTCAAACAGCTGATTATATACACGGTGCAATCATACCGATTGATGGTGGCTGGCTAACAAAATAAGATTGTTCAATCTGAAATTCTTCTGCTATAATACGCAAGTAAGCAAAATTTAGCTTGCACTGCGGCACTTCAGATAGGGCGAAAAGCTCTCTTCCTTTGGCCGTAGTTATTACTAAAATAGCGGATGTGCTATTTTACAAAGGAGAATAAAATTGAATACATCTATTGTAAAAGATTCAAGCCGTACTTCTGTAACCGAACTTACAAAGACGGCACTAGTTGCAGCTTTATATGTGGCTGTAACTGTTTTATTGTCAGTCATTAGTTTTGGAGCTGTACAGTTACGTTTATCGGAAATGTTCAACTATCTGGCATTGTACAACAAGCGCTATGTATTAGCTGTGACATTAGGAGTAGTACTTGCAAATTTCATGTCGCCAACGTGGATATTAGATGTACCCATTGGTGGTATTTCGACATTTCTAGTATTAATTCTTTGCCGAAAAGTAACGAAAAATATAACAAATGATATTTTAAGAATGGTTATAACTGCATTGATTTTTGCTATATCAATGTTCACCGTTGCAGGACAATTAACAATCCTCTATGATCTTCCATTTTGGGCAACTTGGTTTACAGTTGGGATTGGGGAATTATTGTCAATGACAGTTGGTGGTGTGACTATTTATTTATTAAATAAAAAAATCGATTTATCGAAATAAATTGTAGCGAAAAAAGCAAGTCGCCATTAAAAGGAGACTTGCTTTTTTGATTCCATAAAAAAACTGGCTTGCGATCAGTCGGCGGAATGGGAGGAACGATTACATGAACACTTGAGGAAGTCTCACGCTCCATAAAGTCTTTTCCACTTTATTCGACTGTTACAGCTAGTTCCTTCACAAGTAGGGATGAGGAGCCATACCCATTTGGCAAGAAGTAAAGATCTGAGCTAGTTTCTTCGATATTGTTTAAGAAATGAAAGAAGTTTCCGGCTATTGTCATTTGCTTCACAGGTGAGACAACTTTGCCATCTTGAATATGAAATCCTTGTGCTGCGACTGAAAAATCACCCGAAATCGTATTCGTACCAGAGTGTAGCCCAGATAATTCTGTAATAAGTACTCCTTCAGATACTGAGGCCATTAACTCCTCCTGTGATCGCTTACCTGGTGAAATATATAAATTCTGAGGTGCGATTGATAAAGTACTTTTGTAAGAGTCTTTATGTGCATGTCCGCTCGTTTCGCAGCCTTCCTTCTTTGCCGTTTTTCTATTGTGCAATAGTGTTTGCAGTGTTCCATCTAAGATTATTGCTTGCTCCTTTGTCGCAACACCTTCACCGTCAAAGCTTGCTCCAGACAATGCCTTAGGGTGGAATGGGGCATTAAGCAGTGTGAAAGCATCTGACGCCACTTTTTGTCCAACTTTGCCTTTTAACAAAGACTGGTTCTTTTGTGCATTTTCAGCTGACAGTACAGGCATAAAAGTACTTAATAAAGAAGCAGTTGCATCAGAACGTAGGATGATTGGATATTTTCCAGATGGAATCGACTTTTCACCTAGATTCGCAAGTGCTTCCTCAGCTGCTGCTTTAGCAATTTCATCAGCATTGAGAGAATGAAAATCACGTGTCATTTTTAAATAACCACCCGTTTTCAGTTCATCACCTTCTTTGACAACTGTGGATAGGAAGATGACTAAGCCGTTCTCCTTATGTGATAAGGAAAGGTCTTTACTATTCGCTAATGAACGTTCAGTACTATATTCTTCGAGAAAACAGTAATCTAACGTTACAATGCGCGCATCGTAAGTACGAATTTTTTGTTCAATTAAACGAAGTAGCTCTATTTTTTCAGGAATTCCTATAGTCTCTAATTCTTCATTGTAAAATTCATATGATGTGTATTCGTTACTGCCATCAAAAATGTCTATGCCTTCATCCTCATCTAGAACGTCTGCATTTGTTTTTGCACTGTTGATTAAAAAGGAAATCGAATCATCGTCTAATTTTTCTGTATAGGCGTAACCCATTTTTCCGTTATGCAGCCCGCGTAGACTTAGACCCCCATCTTCAGACGTTTCGTAGCTATCGATCTGCCCTTCGTAAAGCATGCATTTAAAAGAATTTTTCCGTTCATAAAAAACTTCAGCTTCTTGAAAACCAGCTTCTATCGCCTTATTCAGTAGTTTTTCTTGGTATTCAGCAATGTTCATAAATTATTCCCCCTTCGTTCCTCCAACTGTTATTTCACTAACGCGAATCATCGGCTGGCCAACATTGACAGGAAGACTACCACTAATTGATCCACACATACCAGCACCATGCGCAAGATTATTACCAACACGATCAACTAGCTGTAATGTTTTTGCCCCATTGCCTATAAGTGTTGCACCACGTACAGGACGATCGATTTTTCCATCCTTTACGATATAAGCTTCCATAACTGCGAAGTTATAGTCACCAGTCGATGGATTTACTTGCCCGCCACCCATATATTTTGCATAAATACCATATTCAGTGGATGCAATAATTTCTTCATGTGTTGATGTACCCGGAGCGATATAGGTGTTAGTCATTCGGGATGTTGGATTGAAACGATAGGATTGGCGACGTGAAGAGCCAGTTGGTTCGGCATTCATACGGCGTGCATTAAATTTATCAATCAAGTAGCCTTTTAAAATACCATTTTCAATTAAGATGTTTTTTCGCGTTTTTTCCCCTTCATCATCAATGTTAAGAGAACCCCATTCGTTTGGAAGTGTGCCATCATCAATATATGTAACAATATCAGGGGCAACTTTTTCACCAATACGATTTGCAAAAACGGAATTGTTTTTCGCGACGGCTGTAGCTTCAAGTCCGTGACCACAAGCCTCGTGAAATATAACACCACCAAATTCATTATCAATGATGACAGGGAATTTACCGCTAGGACATTCATCGGCATGAAGCATAGTGACCGCAATACGTGCAGCTTCACCAGCATAGTGTTCCAGATTTAGATTTTCGATAAATTCAAAGCCCGCATGTGCGCCAGGACCATAGAAGCCCGTTTGCATTTCTTTGCCCTCAGAGGCAGTTGCCTGGATGGCAAGTCGACTATAGATACGCGTATCTTCTACAAATTTTCCTTCTGAGTTGGCGATTAAAACATGCTGCTCTTCGTCAAGATACCGAACTTTAACTTGACTGATGCGTTCATCATAGTTTCTAGCAATGTCATTAGCCTGCCGCATGATTGTTGCTTTTCTAGCATGCTCCACACTGTTTGGAAGAATGATAATGTTATGAAGAGGCGTAATAATTTCTTTATTTAATGGTTGAATCGTTCCAGTAGCACCTCCTTTAATGGCAAGTGCTGCTCGTTTTGCTGCTGCTAGTAAGCCTTCCTCTGAAAAATCGTTTGTGTATGTGTAGATGCTCTGAAGACCGGAAAAAATGCGTATACCAATGCCGAAGTCACGCCCTGAAATACTTTGTTCAATTTTTCCACTTTGTAATGTACATTCATTGACGAATTTATCCTCGATGAAAACTTCGGAAAAATCGCCACCTGTAGAAAGGGCTTCTTCAAGTACATTTTCAATAACTGATTGTTTAATCATATTTTTCCCTCCTTTTCCTAAGTATACTAAAAAATTAGAAAAATCTGAAATGTAATATTTTAGATTTTTTTTCATAAGTTCATATATATTCCAAATGAAACATTTTATGATGTGTAGTGTTTATGTTAGATAAGAGTGGGATGTAAATAAATTTTGTGAAAGGAGCCTTATCGAGGTGAAGGGAACTTTTAATCAATCGACAATGGATGAGTTGGTTGCTCAGACGATCGAAAAGAAGAATATTAGGAGTGTTGTGTTATGTGTAGAAAAAGGGAATCATTCATTTTCACATGTGAGTAGTGCTGGGAATATGGAAGATGATACTCCATATTTTTTAGCAAGTGTCACGAAATTATATATTACAGCAATTATTTTGAAACTAAGGATGGAAAATAGAGTAGATTTGGACGATAAAATTTCACAATATCTTCCTGAAGATACAGTAAGTAGAATTCATATTTTGAAAGATATTGATTATTCTAATGAAATTACTATCAAACATTTAATGTCAAATACATCAGGCATTCCAGACTATTTTACTTCAGATGTTTTTTAGAACTTGTGGATGGTAAGGATCAATTATGGCCTTTTGAGAAAACTGTACAATCAGTGAAAAAAATGAAACCTAAATTTAAGCCTGGACAAAAGGGAAAAGTACATTATTCTGATACGAACTATCAGCTTTTAGGAGAAATTATTAAAACAATTTCTGGTCAATCTATTCACGAAGTATTTAGGCAATATATTTTTGATGCATTAAATCTCCAGCATTCCTATGTTTATGAGGACGTTAATGATGAAAAGCCTCTGCCTTTAACATATAAATCGAAACAGCTTCTAATTCCACAATATATGTCATCGATACCAGCAGAAGGTGGTATTGTATCGACAGCACAAGAATCCATGATATTTCTAAAAGCTTTCATAAACGGTCAACTATTTCCTAAAAATGACCTCAATGAGTTAATGAGTAATTGGAACTTCTTGCTCTTACCAGGGCAATTTTATTACGGAGTGGGAATAGTAAAGCAACCTATTTCGCTGGTTTCCTTTAAAAATGGATTAATAGGGCATTGGGGACAATCTGGCGCTTTTGCATTTTATTATCCACAGAAAGATTTGTATTTCACGGGGACGGTCAATCAAATTATCGGACATAGTGTAGCTGCACGCTTAATTTCAAAAATTATCAAGCGTTTTTAATGAATAAAATGAATCATTAAGGCCTTCTTTAACCAAACTAATGGTAAAGACAAGGAAGGTGATGGCATGCAGAAAGAGCAGTATAATGCAGGGGATAGTGTTTATATTTTTTATCGAAACCCACATGTTCTGGATGTAGCAAATATACAGGAAGCGGAAATTGTGAACAATCCGGATAATCCAAATGAACTGGTGCTATTTCTATTTGAGTCGTACTATCCACTAACAAACGATATTTTAATATTTACAAGCGAAATGGATGCTGTGCAAGCATATCATCAGTATTTTCATTGATAGCGGTAGAACATAAGCAGACTAAAAGGAACTGATTTTCCTGCAAGAGTTTCAACAACTTTTCAACATTCTATGAGAGAAAATTAATCATAAGTTTTCTCTCTATATTTTAACTAACTTTGTGTTCATCACCAAAAGTTGTGGATGACATTTGTTAAAATATATGCCATATATTAGTTGATCTTCGTTCCGGCTGTAGCGACAGCAACAACAAATGTTTTCTGTAGTGAAAGCGAAGCAGCAGCAACAAAGTGCCAGTTGGAACAGAAATCACCCCCTCGTTTTTTACCGAAGAGCCAAAAAATAGGAAGACTTTGAAGATTTATCGAAACAAAATCGCTCTTTATCGAAACTATTTGAGCTTTTATCGAAACAAAATCTCATTTTATCGAAACTTTTTGGGTTTTTATCGAAAAACAAGCTCTTTCTATCAAAGAAATCAACCACACGTTATGGTGTAGAGCCTAACTTTGTTTTATACGGTTCAATATATCTACAATCTATTCCATCTGGTAATTTTAACAATGAGAAATATTGCATTGTCTCTGATTCGTTATAATCAATGACTAAATTACCTTTAATATTTCTTGTATAATAAACGGCTGTAACGGAGTAGAATTCATCTCCATTAGAAACTTTAAGGTAATAATCTGGACCCGAAAAAATACCTAATAACTTTAAGTCTTCAATAACCAAACCTGTTTCTTCTAACACTTCTCTTTTTGCTGTATCTTCTAAGCTTTCCCCTAATTCCATCAAACCACCCGGAAGCCCCCAACTGCCATCGTATCTTTTTTGCAATAATACCTCATTTTCATTATTTAAAATTATTACAACAGAACCTGGCAAAATAATTGGTTGGTGCCCAACATATTGTCGTAAAAATTTATAGTATTCCATTGATTCACTCATTTCTAATTGAATAAATTTATCTGTTATTGTTTTAATTACACAATCACCAGGGATTTCCTCCTTTGAATTTTAATCATGCTGATCTCCATTTACACATTGTCTGTATAATCCCAGTTTTGATGGTAACGCTAAGCCGAGATAGTCATTCAAAAAGGGGAGAATCTATTTGTACTCATTTCAACCAAATTGTTGGTCCGAGCATGATGAACTTAAGGTTGTTATACTTTGTGCACCTTCAAAATTAGATGTGCCAGATTTGACAATAGCTGAAAATGTAGGGTGGAGTGCTACTGTCAATCATGTAAAAGCAATGGAGAATTTCATGGAATTAAAGACAACGCTAGAAAATGTGGGTGTCATGGTTATTGACTATTCGAAAGAGCTACCAAATGATGTGGAAACAGTAAGTGAGCAGCTTATTAATAGGTACTTTATACGCGATCTAGCCTGTGTTTTAGGAAATAGTATTTTCCTTGGAGAGGCAGGTAGCTCGTTAAGGCGTCCAGAATATCCACATGCTCACTCTTTATTAGAAAAGTGGTTTCCAGAAAAATTTAATAAGCAACCTTCTACTGCTTTAGAATGTGGAGATGTAATGATCCTAAATAAGGATGCCGTGCTTATTAATCTTGGAATGAGAACAACATTAGAGGCTGTGGAAAGTATTAAGGAACGAATCTTCCAAGAAGGATTTTCGGAGATTGCGATTATTGATTTGCCCAGACGCTCCGATACACTTCATTTAGATATGAATTGTAATGTTGCGAACACAAATCTAGTAATAGCTAAAAACTTTATGCGCTATTTTCCTGTACAAGTGTTCACAGCTCAAACAAGTCGTTTTGAAATGACTGAGCAATTTTTAAATCACCATGGTTTTGATGTTTACTGGCTTGAAAAATATAATACAATTCCTGACATTAACTTTATAAACCTTGATCCTGAAACGCTGTTGATTAGTAAGCAAGCAACGAAAAAGCAATTTACGAATCATCCACAATTACAAAAAAAGAATTTGATAGAAATTGAAGTCTCAGAGCTTGAAAAAGGCGGTGGTGGCATTCGTTGTATGACATTGCCGTTGGTAAGAAAATAACAAAGGGCAGGAGGGTTGAATCAACATGACATCTAAAACAAGTAAAGGGAGGTTGTCTTGGTGGCAGCTTTCGCTTCTCGGTATAGGTTGTACACTAGGAACAGGATTTTTTCTTGGGACAAGTATGGCCATTCATAAAAGTGGTCCTGCTGTTGTGATTCCTTTTTTGTTAGCGGCGATTGCTACGTACATTGTCTATGATGCTCTTGTTAAGATGTCAGTTGACAATCCAGATAAGGGATCATTCCGTACTTATGCAAAGCAAGCTTTTGGAAAATGGGCAGGATTTAGTAATGGTTGGATTTACTTGATTTCTGAGATGCTTATTATGGGCAGTCAATTGATGGCACTTGGTATTTTTACAAGGCTTTGGTTTCCGACGCTTCCATTATGGGTTGCTGCATCTATTTATGCTGCGCTTGGATTAGCTGTTATTCTTACTGGTATGAAGGGCTTTGAAAACTTTCAAAATATTTTTGGTGCGTTAAAGGCAGCGGCGGTTGTAATGTTTATTATAGTAGCGGTTCTATTAATAATAAAAGGATTTAATACGGAAACAACTTCACTCGATGCAATGCACGCAAATTATGAAGAATTTTTCTCACAGGGTGTGAAAGGAATTTGGCTTGGGTTGCTGTATGCCTTTTATGCATTTGGAGGAATTGAGGTTATGGGTTTAATGGTCATTGATTTAAAAAATCCTCAAGAAGCACCGAAAGCTGGAAAAGTGATGCTTATTGTTATAACTATCATTTTTATAATGGCTATTATGCTTGCATTGACGCTTGTTTCATGGAAGGATTTTAATATTGAGGAAAGTCCATTTATTACAGCTCTTCGTGACTATCATTTACCTTTTTTTGCAGACGTATTTAATGGCATATTAATTATTGCCGGTTTTTCAACAATGGTAGCCTCTTTATACGCGGTCGTAACGATTCTCATAACATTGGCAGAGGATCATGATGCCCCTGCTTCACTTGCTAAAAAAGGAAAAATGAAGGTTCCGTTTCCTGCTTTTCTCTTTTTGGCCAGTGGTTTAATCATTACAATTGTTATTGGTTTCCTCATGCCAGAAAGAATTTTTGAATATTTGATGACAGCTGCAGGCCTAATGCTAATTTATAACTGGCTCTTTATTTTAGTAACATATGCGAAGCTAATGGAGCTATCGAAGTGGGAGCATGTAAAAAATGGTTTTGGGATATTACTCATTGTGGTGACAGTGTCTGGAACGTTAGGGGAAAAAACAAGCAGACTCGGTTTTTTCGTGAGCCTGCTTTTTATCATCATCATAGGAATTGCAACTTGGATTGTAATGAAAAGGCAAAAACACGGTAAGCAAGTTTAATATTCTTCGTTCTTTGGAAAGATTAGAGAATTTTGCAGACGTAAAAAAGGACATTTAGTTGGGCTACGATGATCATCACTTAAAAAATATTGCTTCCATTCATAACTATCTTCTTGCCCATACCATTTTAAATCAGGATGAGCTGGAATGGCATCATATTCAGAAATGCGTTGGCGAATTAGTTTTTTTAATTTTCGACCAAATACAGTAGAGTCATTTATTTCTTCAAATATCCAGCGAGGCTGAAATGCCATTAATAGCGTAGAAAAATGACGACTCTTTCGCAATTTGTGGGCGGGCGTTGCACAAGATATAAAATAAGGCTCACCGTTAAAACAAAATTCCCATTGTTGATGCAATGGATCAGTTGGAATTTCCTCCGGCCAATCGACATCATCAAATTTAGTTAAATTGTTTAAAATTGACCAAAATAAATTTCTATATTCCTCAACATCGAAGTGTTTCAGCATATCGTCAGGGGTTTTAAAGAAAATGGCGTGGGTTGTATATTTTCCAAATGTTTTCGAGCACTTATCGTATTCTTTTAAGCATTGTGCTAACGCCTTTATCGATTGTTCCTCCCGTGGATCTCCGATAAAACTATAACGAAGATGGTTTGATAAAAAACCTATTCTAGCTGGGATACAGGGGAAAGCATTTGCTTCATTTGCAACCATGGCAGCGAAGTCTGTATATGCTGACTGTTGCCATAATGGAAGTGTTTCAAAATGTTCTTCTATCCACTTCTTGTCTACTACTTCCACTTGAGTCTCCTCCTTCTATACATCTTTATATTATTAAAAAAAGTGCAGATGAGTGACGATGTATCGATAATAATGTTTTCTAAATAGCGAAAATAAGGGGGATTTCGACTTAATAGGCTCATCACAATAACGTGGGGTTGATTTTCATTGCGGCTGGGCGCTTTGTAGCTGACGCTCTGCTTTCGCTACAGAAAACATTTGTAGCTGACGCTCTGCTTTCGCTACAGAAAACATTTGTAGCTGACGCTCTGCTTTCGCTACAGAAAACATTTGTAGCTGACACTTCGCTTTTGCACAGAGCAAAGCTTCCTGGACGTCCGATGAGCCGCTTCACTCGCGATGCTCATCTTTGACGCTTAATCCCCAAGTAGTCGCTCAGCCTCCACTCAACATTCATTTTAATAAATATACTTCCTAATTTTTGGCGAAAGGCGAATTAAGAGTTTCAATTTTATTTATAATAGAGAACATGATTAATGATCTGATAAAGTACTAATATTTTAAATATTCAACTTGATGGATACTCTTTCCTGTAAAATAAACATGAGATGTTGAAAAAAATCAAAATGAAAGGATGTCAGGTATTTGCATTCATCTACTATAAAATTAACAAATCGCATGTTAAGGATCATAAAGAATGCGGAAAAAGAAGCTACCTCTTCACAACATAAAGTGTTACTACCAATTCATTTTCTACTTGCTTGTTTAAAAGAAAAAGAGGGGGTTCTTGGCGAAATAGTATTAAAGTGTACTATAGATGAAGCTTCTTTAAGAAACTTAGTTAATGAATCTGGTCTAAACTCAGACAAGCAACTAGCTATATGCAAAACTATAATCAGGTTTATGTAAATGAAGGTCACTTACTGAAAGCATTAATAAAGACGAATATGCTGGAGAAATTCGTTTCAGAAGAAGATATGAAATTGATTTTAAAGCTTGGTACCACATCAAGAGATTTGGTGACTCATCTTCACAATTATAAATTCCCAGATACAATTTCTACTAATATTCGTAGAGTCAATCGTGATGATAAGGACAAGCTAATTCATTTTGTAGAAAGTCATTTTTCGCAAGAGTGGTCAGAAACGATTAAGTGTGGATTTTTAAGTGCTACACCTTCCATATATATAGCTTTTGATAATAATGGAGATATAGTTGGGTTTGCTGCATTTGACGTTTATCAAAATAAGAAATGTTATTTTGGCCCAATGGGTGTAGCAAAATCAAATCGAGTAAAAGGGATAGGATACTCTCTACTTCATCATTGTTTAAAAGATATGCATGAGATTGGGTATGAATATGCAATTATTGGAGGGGCAGGTCCGATCGAGTTCTATGAAAAAGCTTGTCATGCTGTCGTTATTCCTGCGACCAACATGTAAAGGAGGTAAGTCGTGAATATAGTTCAAGCAAACACTATTTCTCCTGTTATTAGAAAACTACTTTCATTTGCAACGTCGGATAAAAAAGTTCAACAAGAGTATGAAAAATATATACTTTTATCGAATAGAACTTTATATAGCTTCGAAGTTGAGGATGAAATAGTCGGTTGTATCGGGATAGAACGAATCAGTTTATCAGAGTGTGAGATTAAGCATATTGCTGTATTAGCTGATGAAAGAGGAAAAGACATTGGCAGTAAAATGATTAATTTTATCGCATGCAAGTACTCATCAATTGTTGCTGAAACGGATAATGAGGCTGTAGATTTTTATCGACGCTATGGTTTTTTCATAACTAGCCTAGGAGAGAAATACCCGGGTGTGGAACGCTTTCTATGTCAATATAATAAATAGTGAAAGAACCTGCGATGCTTGTCTTATAGAGAAAAGCATTGCAGGTTCTTTTTTATAACTTTGGATTAAAGACTTTTTCGTCAAGAATGTTTAATGCATAATGTATATCCTCTAAATCTTTCTTTGATGCATGTTGAATAAGCTGTTGAAAGCGCTCTTCTATACAGGCGAATGCATCCTCCATTATTTTTTCTCCATCCTCTGTAAGGCAAACATAATGCTTTCTTCGATCCTCAGTATCGCTAATTTTTTCAATAAACTTTCTTTCCTGTAATTTTCGTAATTCACGACTTGTATTAGGTAAGGACATATGCAGACAATCACTAATTTCTGTAGGTGTAACAGGCTGACCTACTTTAATATATTCTAGAGTTTTATATTGTACAGGTGTAATATGATCGATTTTAACGTTTTGAGTTAGTTCATGCGTTACTTGGTGTACGGCTGCTGTAAATGTTACAAACTGATTGAATAATTCTTTTTTGTCCAAACTTAATCACCTCTTACTGACAAGATAACAAAAAACTTATCTTAAAACAATTATCATTTGACAACTAAAATCACGTCGTTTATTATTTTATTATCAAATGATAAGTAATGGAGGTTGCTTGATGAACACATTAATTATTTATACATATCCCAATCATAAAAGTTTGAATTACGCTTTTTTACAGGAGGTTATTAAGGGCTGTCATGATAATCCTTCTATTAAGGAGATTCAATTAGTAGATTTATATGAGGAGCAATTTAATCCGCTTTTAGTATTTCATGAACATAAACGCCGTCGAGATATGTTTCGTGATCCAAAGCTTGAGAAATATCGAGAACAAATTAGATGGGCTGATAAAATTGTTTTTGTTTATCCGATATGGTGGGGTAGGCCACCAGCAATGCTTTTAGGGTATATAGATCAATTATTTGCGGCCAATTTTGCTTATAAAGATAAAAAGGGACTATTTCCGGAGGGGCTTCTAAAAGGAAAATCAGTGGTGTGTATTTCGACAATGAAGGGGCCAACAAAATATCCGCTATTATGGCTGAATAATGCGCATAAAATATTAATGAAAAGAGCGTTATTTAATTTTGTTGGCATTAAACAAGTAAAGTTTTTTGAATTTGGCAATATGGAAAGTAAAAAGGGGAGACAAAGCAAAAAACTTGAAAAAGTTTATCAATATTTTAGAAAAGTAGCTTACTAGTTTCCTTGTTTAATAGACCCGTGCAGACGAAGAAAAAATCTATTATTCGTTTGTACGAGTCGGATCTACCTCCAGCGGCAGTGTAACAAGAAATGTTGTATATTCAGCAAACTGACTTTCGACAGTAACGGTTCCGTTATGCATATTGATAATTTTTTTGACTATGGATAGCCCTAAGCCACTTCCACCATTAGCGGCTGTCCGCGATTGGTCAGCCTTATAAAATCGCTCGAATATATGCTTTTGTTGTTCTTCTGTTAGACCAATACCATTATCGTGAACGGCAATATTGATCATATCCATTTGCTTCATTATAGATAGTGTAATTGTGCCAGTAGCTGGAGTGAATTTAATGCTGTTACTAAGTAAATTCATCCATACTTGATTCATTAAGTCTTCATCAGCCATTATCGAAATGTTTTCGAATTGAAGATCCATCTCTATATTTTTAGCTAACCAATTAGGTTCAAGTGCCAGCACTACATTGCGCAATTGCTTATCGAGTCGGTAGTACTTAGGCTCGAAGGGGTGATGTTTTGATTCTAATGACGTTAGCTTTAGTAAATTGTCACTTATTTTCGATAAACGATTACTTTCCATTTCAATAATTTCTAAATAATGCTGACGCTATCCTCTTGAAGGTCCATGTTTTTCAATGCTTTAGCAAAGCCATTAATAGATGTTAGAGGTGACTGGATTTCATGAGAAACATTCGAGATAAATTCTTGTCTCATTCTTTCTAATTCGCCTAATTCGACCGCCATATGGTTGATACCATGTATTAATTGACCAAATTGATCGGATAATAATAGTGCAAGTAAAGAGAACAAATACACCAACTACGGTCCATAATGTTCTGTAATGAGTTCTTTGACGACAGCTGTGTCATTCGTAACACGACTTAATATTTCACCTGTATCGTTTTCGTCATAATAGGGAATTGGTAAATGAAGTAGCTTTCTCCAAAGCTGATCTCTTAACTTCGCGACAACATGATGTCCGACACGGTTTAAATAATAAATGGAAAGCCCACTCGCTATAGCCTGCACGATAAAAGCAATACCTAACAAAATAATTTGCCAATAATCAAGGGATTCTAATGAAAAGCCATCCACTAATTTTTTTGTAAATAACGGAACGATAAATCCAACGCCGGTAGTCGTTAAACTCATAATTAATGAGATTATTAAAAGCCATATTGGTGGCTCAGCTTGTTTGACTAAGCGAACAAAGCGTCGCCAATCCTTTTGTTTACTAGTATCTTTTGATGTCTCCTGCAACGTAAAAACATCCTTTATTTTCAACAACTAAAAATATGAATCTTTAATGTTTCTTACTATAGCACGTCTTTGTGAACTGAATATGAAACGAGGAGGTAATGAGGATAGGTACGAGTACGATTATTATGATTTATATCAATTGTATAATTTTAATTAAATAAAGGGTAAATAGTTTGAATTTTCGATGTGGGAAAATTTTACATAAAAAAGCGCAAGAAATCAATGTTTTTAAAATTGATATCTAGCGCTTTTTAAAATTTCTACTAGCTAATTCCTAGCCTCTTTTTAATAATTACTCTCTTCGATAGAACCAAGTACAAATCCTATTATTCCAGATACGACCATTACTACTACATATACACCGATTACAATCAGAGCCCATATTAAAGCAGATTTAGCTGCTTTAGGCTTATTGTCTTTCCAAACAAAGTACATAATAATACCTAAGAGCGGTGTACAACAAAAGGAAAGGATATTAATAGCTATATTTGGTCTATCCTCTGAGGATGTATTTTGTACACGAACACCACATTTTGGGCAAATTTCTGCTTGTGCTGCTATTTCTTCACTACAGTGTGGACAAAACATTTTTTATACCTCCTAAAGAAAATTAAAAGAATTCCCATTTTTCAACTTCTTTTCCTTCATAGCATTTTTTCCCGATTAAATAAGCATCAATTAAAATGGGTAAACCAACAATAATGTATGGAATTAATAGATTATTAAAAATTAAAACAGAAGTCATAAATATAAATAAGCAAAGAAACCCTTTCCATACTTGATCATTAATGATTTGACCTACACCAGGTATTAGAAATGTAAGTAATGCGGGAGCTAGTGGATGAGTACCCTTAGGAGATTTTCTTAAAATAATTCCGCATGAAGTACACTTATCTTGAAAAGAATTTAATTCATTCCCGCAATTATGGCAGTAATTATGTACTTTGAATTTTCTAACACCACAATTTAGGCAAATTTCTGCATGCTCTGATAGATTGGCTGCGCAATATGTACAAAACATTTTCAGTCTCCTTAGTTAAAAATTAATGAACCAATATATTCCCCTTTTTTATAGAGATACATAGTTAGATTCCAAAATAAGAGGGCAGCGTATAAAAACATAAAAACAATGCCTATTCCACCTAGTATCCCTGTTACTAATCTCCGATAGTTAGTACTAAGCCATTTATTAAATAATTGTCCCGTTCCGTCTATAATCAAGGGAATTGTTAAAATAAAAGCATAAAAAAAAGGTAAAACTTTAAATAATGCCAATATAATGCCAATTACATATCCAATACAAACGGAAATTGAACACCTTTATAAAAAAAAGATCGGCTTGGTAATCTGTGGCAAAGGAACAAATATTGAAAATATCGATTCACGCAATCACCTTTTTAATCAAGATTTTGGCTCATCACCAAAAGTTGTGGATGACATTTTTTTAAATATATGAACTGTATATTAGTTGATTGTAGTGGAGGCTGGGCGACTCCTTGGGGATCAGCGTCGAGGGCACTGAAAAGTGGTTAGATAAAGGAAGTAGCGAATTTTTCTCTACTTCCTTTTCTTTCATCTATAATTATTAGTATACTGTTCATTTTAGGTGGTGCTTTTTATGCTTTCCAAACAAGAAACGCTTGCTCTTAGTCCTCATATGGCAATCTATGATTTAGTTGTGCCAAAAGATAATATGCTTCGTCAAATGAAGGAATTAATTGATTTTACTTTTGTTTTAGAGGATTAGAGACTAAATATTGTCTAGATAATGGTCGTTACGCTATTTCACCTATTCGTATGTTCAAATATTTATTACTTAAGGCAATTTATGATATTTCTGATGTTGATGTAGTAGAACGTTCTAAATATGATATGTCCTTTAAATATTTTTAGATATGGCACCAGAAGAAGGTGTTATTGAGGCAAGTTCTTTAACAAAATTCCGTCGATTACGTTTACAAGATGTCCAATTATTAGATTTACTCATTCACAAAACCGTAGAACTAGCTATTGCACAGGGTGTTTTAAAAGTAAAACATTGATTGTAGACGCAACACATACGAAGGCACGCTACCAACAGAAGTCCCCGAAAGAGTTTTACAAGAGAAATCAAAACAGGTACGAAAAGCCATTGTATCAATTCGAGTGAAACAATGAAATCAAAATTTCCCACTAAACCGACTTCTCAAGATATCCAAAAGAAGTGGACTATTGTCACCAAGTCATTCAAATAATAGAAGAAAATAAGGCTATTGCTCAAATACCAAGTGTACAAGAAAAAGTAAATGTCCTCAAAGAAGTTATTGAAGATTATGAGCTTAAAATAAATTACTCAGCTGATCCTGATGCACGTGTCGGTTATAAATCTAAAGAATCCTTTCTTTGGTTATAAAACACATTTGGCAATGAGTGATGAAAGACTTATAACAGCAGTAGTTGTAACAACAGGTGAAAAAAGTGACAGGAATTATTTACAAGAGCTAGTAGAGAAGAGTGAGCAAGCAGGCATAGAAGTGAACACCATTCTTGGAGATACAGCGTATTCTGGTAAAGAGAATTTATTATACACAAAAAAGAAAGAGATTCAACTCATTTCAAGGCTACATCCTGTTATTACGAACGGTCAACGGAAGCAAGAAAGTAAGTTTGAGTTTAATAAAGATGCCGATTTATATGTGTGCCCTGCTGGACATTTAGCAAAGAGTAAAAGTATTAAAAAGCGTAAGAATTCCACGCAAAATACACAATTAAAATATTTCTTTGATATGAAAAATGTAAAGTTTGTCCTTTAAAAGAAGGGTGTTATAAAGAAGGAGCGAAAACAAAAAGTTATTCAGTTTCTCTTCTGTCAAATGAACACATAGAACAAGAAGTGTTTCAGGAAACGGAATCCTTAAACAATTGGCAAAAGAACGCTATAAAATCGAAGCAAAGAATAGTGAAATAAAAAACAGACACGGGTATAATCAAGCAAACGCCACGGGTCTATTTGGTATGCAAATACAAGCAGCCGCAACGCTATTTGTCGTGAATATGAAGAATTTTAAAACTAATGAACGAAAAAGCAAAGAATAATGAAGAAATCGGACGACCCTTCCTAAAAAGGATGAAATGGCGCTCGATATTTTTTTGAGTTAAAAAATTTTAATTTTGATGAGTTTTTCAGTGCCCTCGATCAGCGTCACAGATGAGACCCTGGAGCGAGCAACGCGAGTGAAGCGGCTCATCGGACGCCCAGAAGCTCTGCTCTGCGCGAAAGCGAAGCGTCAGCGGCAAATGTTTTATCTGTGCGAAAGCGTAGCGTCAGCAACAAAGCGCCAGTCGGAACGGAAATCAACCACACGTTTTGGTGAAGAGCCAAGTTTTTCGATAAAAGGAAACAACAAAGATAATATACTATAAAAAGGAATATTGGTAGCTTTTTTAAGAGGAATGTTTAAAGTAAGTTCCTTTTTTTGGAGGAATATCATATAATGTTATAAACCGACAGCCGGTCTATTTAGTGTCGTATCTCGTCCTTTTTAAAAAATATAAATAGTCACCATGTTGACATTTAGAAGTTTGTTATATATATTATTTTAGTAAACATGGTGACTAAAAAGAGGTGCTATTGATGGATATTAATTATTTATTGAAGGAATTGCATTTTATGCAGCAAAGTTATGCGACATTGTTTTCGGTTGTCAATAAAGTCCAAATAAGAGGAGATGAATATTTAGAGGTATTAACTTCTAGACAGCATATGGCTCTAATTGCCATAGCGCATTTACCAATAGAAAATACAACACTCGTTAATATTGCTAAAAAGCTCGGTACAACAAAGCAAACCGCAAACAAATTAATAACAAGTCTTGTGAAAAAAGGATATGTTCAAACGCTACCAAGTAAATTAGATAAAAGATCAATTAATGTTGAGATTACCACAGAAGGTAAACAGACTTTAATTGCTTGTTCAGAGAAGTCTACTTACTTTTTAGCAGATATCTTTAAAGATTTCTCAGCAGAGGAAATTGAAACACTGTGGAAATTATTGCAAAAACTCTATCGTTTTGATGGTGAGGAACTAGATGGATATGAAGAAACGGTAAATATGGAGATAGAGAAACCAGAAAAGATTTCGGACTTCCAAGAGAGAGTTTTAACGGAGTTATTAAAACGACGATATGGAGATGAAGAGCGTCATGATTAAAGGAGACACACCGTTTTTTTATCAAAAAGCAAAAGAAACTGAGCAGAAGTTCAAAGAAAAAGTTTATCTGATGAAACGTAAAATAAAGGAAATAAAGAAATCTGCGAATGACGTTAAGGGAAAATTTCATCGGAAATCAAAAATTACTCGCACTGGAAATTATGTATCTATTATCGTAGGTCTCTTGCTGCTAATGATGTCTTGGAGCACGCAAATTGAGTGGCTCATTTGGTTAAGTACCATAAGTATTTTTAGTAATATCCTTCTCCTTACAATTCAAAAAAAATTATATTTTTAGTCATTGCAAATCTACACTTCCGTGGCTAGAAAATCATGGAAGTAAATCAATTCTACGTTATGGAGAAGAGCATATTTTTAGGAATTTCACAGCCATTAATTGTTGATTTTGATTAAAAGGAGGCTCATCACCACATGTATATAAGTTGACCTTCGTTCCGACTGGGCGACTCCTTGGGGATCAGCGTCACAGATGAGACCCTGGAGCGAGCAACGCGAGTGAAGCGGCTCATCGGACGCCCCCAGGAAGCTCTGCTCTGCGCGAAAGCGAAGCGTCAGCGGCAAATGTTTTATCTGTGCGAAAGCGTAGCGTCAGCAACAAAGCGCCCAGTCGGAACGGAAATCAACCACACGTTATGGTGATGACCCTAAAAGGAAGGGGTCTGATGAATGGAATCACAGATTAAACGAAAAGGTTTTTCAAAAGATTTTAATCTTATGGTGATTGGGCAAATTATTTCAATTTTAGGATCTGCGCTTTTAAGGTTTGCCTTATCACTTTATGTATTAGATATTACAGGACGTGCAGATCTTTTTGCAGTACTATTTGCGATATCGAGTATCCCATTTTTACTAGCACCACTTGGAGGAGCTATTGCTGACAGGTTTAATCGTCGTAATTTAATGGTGATTTTCGATTTTACTAGTAGCATAATTGTTTTTATTTTCTTTGCAGTATTAGCAATTGGTAATAGTTCTATTTTGTTGATTGGTGTTGTGATGGTGCTACTTTCCCTCGTTAGTGCCATGTATGCACCTACAGTGATGGCCAGTATTCCAGTACTTGTAGAAGAGGGAAAGCTTGAGCAAGCAAATGGAATTGTCAATGGTATTCAAGCGTTATCCAATGTAGCAGCTCCTGTATTAGGGGGGATACTATATGGCATGATTGGCTTAAAAGTGCTTGTCATAGTAAGCGGTGTCTTCTTTTTCTTCTCTGCTATATTAGAGATGTTTATTCAAATACCATTTAAGCAACGAGAACAGAAAGGGCACATTATTCCAACGCTTGTAAACGATTTGAAAGAGGGCTTTAGTTATGCAGTTAAGCAATCTTTTATTTTCAAATGTATGGTTTTAGCAGCATTATTAAACTTATTATTAACACCCCTGTTTGTTGTGGGTGTACCGATTATCCTCCGTGTCACCTTGCATAGTAGTGATACATTATATGGAGTAGGGATGGGGTTAATCGATTTTGCTACAATCTTAGGGGCTTTATCAATGGGGTATTTTGCGAAAAAAATGGGCATCAATAATTTGTATTTTTGGATTTTTATCACTGCTTTATTGATTGTCCCAATGGCTTTATCGGTTACGCCTCTCATGCTTAAAATTGGCTATTATCCATCCTATACTTTATTTGTAGGTAGTGCACTGTTAATAGCTATGATTATGACGATCATTTCCATTTACGTTATTACAGTTGTACAAAAAGAAACACCTAATGAAAACTTAGGGAAGGTCATGGCGATTATCATTGCCGTTTCTCAATGTATGGCACCAATAGGGCAAATATTGTATGGGCTGTTATTCGAAGGTTTTAGTGTTAACATCTATGTTCCTATTTTAATAATTAGTGTTGTCATGGTTGTGATGGCAATAGCAACAAAGAGGATTTTGCGATTTGAAGAGAGCGCAGTAGTAAAATGATTTTAAAGAAGCCAATTGCTCAGTAAAATATTCACTTTTCAATTTTGGGTACACGAAACAAAAAACAATTTTGCCTCGACATAATTACGTCCGGATTCCAGATTACTTTTAAATATGGCGAAAACGAAATGGTCAAGGGAATCTTTGTGAAATCGTCTCTGAAAACGTTTGTTTGAATATTTTTCTGAATATTGTAATTTATTTCCTTGGTCGAATTGAAGAGCAGTTCTTGCGTAGAACCATTATTTAAAGGAACAAAAGGAAGAATGTAAAGAGTATCCATCTAAACCTGATAACTGAAAATATCATATGGAAGATGGTTATTTAATTTTCCTGAATGTACATTAACGGCAGTAAATCCATAGAAATGCAAGGCCGTTAACAGAGAAATAGGGTAAAGAAGATAGAGTGACTTGGTCAAACAAGAAAAAAGAGAAATCGATGCTGTTTCGATTTCTCTTTTTCTTTAATATCAACTAGTTATGTCCCTGCATCATAAATGTAACGCTAGAACCATCTTCTTGGGCGCCTACTAGCGATTCTTTCTCGAGGTTGAAACTCAGCGGACGGGAAAATTGGTTGTGGAATATTTCGTATATTAGTAACTTCATGAACAATTTTATGCTCCGTGTCGTCTTTTATATCAAGTACATGAGAAGGTTCTACTTTTTCTTCAGATGCAAGAGCGATGTTTGGAGTATTGATTAAGAGTGGTGTAGTTTGCGGATTATGTTCCACCTTGTCTTCTAAATCAGATGTTTGTAAAGAAACATAAGAGGATTCTATTTGTTCTTCAGTTGAGCGGGTAATGTTTTGAGTAATATTCAAGAGAGGTGTAGTTTGCTCAATATTTTCTATCTCGTCTTCTAAATCAAATATTTGCAATGAAATAGGAGAAGATTCTACTTTATCTTCAGTTGAGCGAGTGATGTTTTGAGTGTTGTTCAAGAGAGGTATCGTTTGTTGATTATTGCTCGTAACAGTAATAGTGGCATGATTCTGGGCTGGTGAATGCTCTTTTTCATTATGAATTTCGGCATGTGGCTGTTGCACAGGGTGAACGTCCTTCATGACGAGTATTGGTCGCATCATGTCGTGATCTTCATGTTCGAGGAAATGACAATGCCACATATAATGACCGACATGATCTTTCCAGTGCATAATAATTTTAGTAACTTTTCCTGCTTCTGCTTTAACAGTATCCTTCCAACCTTGCTCATAGTCATGCGGTTCTTCTGGGGGACCTGTAAATTCTAGCCTTCCTTCATTTTGATATAGTTCCATATTGAAAGGGCGTCGTTCTAGTATTTTAAATTGAATTAAATGTAGATGAATAGGGTGAACAAACTGTGTGGCATTAATAAAATTCCATATCTCTACACTATCAAGTGCAGGTTTTTCAGTAGCAGGGTCATGGTACATTCGATTATTTAATAATAACATTGGTCGACCAAAATCATCTGTCGTAGCAGTTAAAGGTAGATGTCTCTCAATATGAGCATCGTGTGGATGTAAATCCATTGAAACAGCGAGTCGTTCTGGGATTTCACTAGTATCCTCGCATTCTAGTGGAAGAATAACTTTATACTGCATAATGACTCTTGTATGTTCATCAATAAAATCTTCATCAGAATTCATTAATGTTATTTCCTGACCTTCACATTTTGAAAAATCGATAATGACATCTGTTCGTTCAGCAGGTAATAACTTAACAAGTTGAATTTCTCGAGGAGCTGTTAAAAAGCCACCATCTGTACCAATTTGAATAAGAGGATCCCCATTTGAAAGGCTAATGACATAGCCCCTTCTATTGGAGCCGTTTAAAAAACGAAATCTATATTTACGAGGTTCGACATTTAAATATGGCCAGACTTTTCCATTCACGACGATGGTGTCGCCGACAAATCCAGGTGTAATGGACGGATGTACAGGAACGGGGAATGGTGGCTCATCAGGATAGAAAAGCGAGCCGTCTTCATTAAAAGATTTATCTTGTATTAATATTGGATACTCGTAGTCACCGCATGGTAGGTTATAACGTTCCTCTAGTGAGTCTCGAAGTAAATAAAACCCTGCTAATCCCGCATAAACATTTAGGCGAGTTAATGCCATTGCATGGTCATGGTACCACAGTGTTGTGCCGGGTTGGTGATTTGTGTATTCATGTGTTTCTTTATTAAATTTTGGCCCAGTATGCGTATAATCTCTTGTGTACCATGCGTCTGGATGACCATCACTTTCCCAATCTACATTTGCGCCATGTAAATGTGTAACAGTTCTTACCTCTTGAGAATCGTTGGCAGCATGAAGGGAAAAATCAACTGGTAAGAAATGCTTTAAGGGCAAATAATTTTTATATTTAACATAAGTGGTTTTGTCTTTTATAGCTTCAATAGTTGGTCCTGGATAAAGCCCGTTATAGCCCCAAATGATTGATTTTGGGAAATATTTATGAAAACAATGCTCTGCTTCGATCATTTGTAGTTCATAATAATCAATTTTCTGTTGGCCTCTATAGTGTTTCGGTTTAGCAGTAATTGGTTTTGGCAGCTCATCCACAAATTTTGGAATCGTTGCTGGATCAGTAGGATTAATTTTCTTACTCAATACATCACGTCCCTTTTCCGATACTTTAAATCGCTAATCACTTCATGATATGGGTGAAAACAATAGGCAATGGGGACAATAATGGAGGGAACTGTGCTAATATATATATATATAAATATTGACATTTCGCGAGACTGATTAGAAAAATTCTTTGAAGATGATGTGTAGGAATTTACTATTCAAAGTATGTGAGCATGGACGTTTGTGTCAATGACCAGAAAAATTATCACGACAAGAATTTATTTGAGCAAGCAGATTAGTGCTTGTATCGCGCTAAAAATGGTGGGCGTTCAAACTATGTAATTTGTGAACTTTCATAAGTTCTTTAATGGCATAATTGATTTCCTATTTGCACTGGTGAATAGGAATTTTTTCTTTGAAAGGGTTGTTATTTTTTCTGACTAATCCGACGATTCGAAAACGTTGTTTTATCAACGCATAATATATAAAAATAAGAAACACGACAGCACAAAATTGTTGTATAATGTTGTGGTATGAGGAAAGAAAGCAGGTTGACAAAAATGGAAAGCAAAATGAATGTATACACAGTTATTAACATGCAAAAGCATCAAGCATTCGTGTTGAAGAATAAGCTAGATGTGAAACATAAGGTGAATATATGAAAAACTGGTTGATTTTCATTTCTGTCTTTATGGTTTCGTTGTCACTTGTCATTAGTATTTTAGTACTCTGGAAAGCCGAGGCTCCATTCCGTTCAATTGAAGAGCAGGCTGAACAGTTGGCAGTCGATGCCAAAGCCCTCGCAATTGTCTCGGAGTCCTACACATATAATGGCAAACATTCGTATGTTACTGTGTTCGGGGTAGATGAATATGGTGATAAAAAGGCTGTCTTTGTTCCGACGAATCTAGAAGCTGATTCAATTAAGGAAGTATTTTTGAAAGATGGTATTACGGAAAAAGAAGCATTATCGGTTTTTAAAAAAGAAGGAAATGTACAAAAGGTCCTCAATGTAAAATTAGGCTATGAAGAGCCAGGTGCTGTTTGGGAAATTACTTACCTAAACGATCACGATAAGCTCAACTATGTCTATATTATGTTTAAGGACGGCGACTGGTGGACGCGCATTACGAATTTATAAGAGGAGTAGATCCCGTATGAAAAATTTATTAGCAAACCGTGTAAAAACTTTAACACCATCTTCAACTTTAGCAATTACAGCGAAAGCAAAAGAGTTAAAAGATCAAGGTATTGATGTAATTGGTCTAGGCGCTGGTGAGCCAGACTTCAACACTCCACAAAATATTTTAAATGCTGCCATTGACTCGATGGAAAAAGGTTTAACAAAATATACACCTGCTGGCGGTCTTCCTGTACTGAAGAACGCTATTATCGATAAACTACAACGCGACAACAACCTTACATATAAGCCGAATGAAGTTATTGTAGGTGTTGGAGCAAAACATATTCTTTACACTTTATTCCAAGTTATTTTAAACGAGGGCGATGAAGTTATTATTCCGATTCCTTATTGGGTATCTTATCCAGAACAAGTGAAATTAGCGGGCGGTGTACCTGTTTATGTTGAAGGCACACGTGAGCAAAACTATAAAATTACTGCAGACCAATTAAGAGCTGCTGTGACAGATAAAACAAAAGCAGTTATTATTAACTCTCCTAGCAACCCATCAGGTATGATTTATTCTCGTGAGGAGCTAGCTGAATTAGCTGCTGTTGCAGAAGAAAAAGATATTTTAATCGTGTCAGATGAAATTTATGAGAAGCTTGTATACAATGGTATTGAGCATTTTTCAATTGCACAGCTATCTGATGCAGTGAAAGCACGTACAATCGTTGTAAATGGTGTTGCAAAATCTCACTCTATGACAGGCTGGCGTATCGGGTATGCTGCAGGCGATGCAGACATTATTAAACCAATGACTGACCTTGCATCTCACTCTACATCAAACGCAACAACAACTGCACAATATGCAACAGTGGAAGCGTATAACGGACCACAAGACGCTGTAGAAGAAATGCGTCAAGCTTTCGAATCTCGTCTTGAAAAAATCTATCCACAGCTTAGTGCAATTCCTGGCTTCAACGTATTAAAACCTCAGGGGGCATTCTACTTATTACCAGATGTAGCAGAAGCTATGGCTCATACTGGCTATGATTCAGTAGATGCATTCGCTGCAGATATTTTAACAGAAGCAAACGTAGCAGTGATTCCAGGCTCTGGCTTTGGTGCACCAACTACAATGCGATTATCTTATGCTACATCTTTAGACTTATTAGAAGAGGCAGTCCGTCGAATTGATACATTTGTTAAATCAAAATGGCAAGACTAATCCTTTTAACCAACTTTGGAGGATTTCTATGAAAAAAATTATGATTCAAGATATGCCAAAACATATCGGTGAAACAGTCAAGCTAGGCGCTTGGTTAGCAAACAAACGATCAAGTGGGAAAATTGCCTTTTTACAATTACGTGATGGTTCTGGCTTTGTTCAGGGCGTTGTTGTGAAAGAAGAAGTAGGCGAAGAAATTTTTGCTATTGCAAAAGGTATGACCCAAGAAACTTCAATGTACATTACGGGAGAGGTTAAAGCCGATGAGCGTTCAAGCTTTGGCTGTGAGCTAGCTGTAACTGGTATTGAAGTATTACATGCTGCTACAGATTTTCCGATTACACCAAAAGAACATGGGCCAGAGTTTTTAATGGATAACCGTCACTTATGGCTACGTTCTCGCAAGCAACATGCAATTATGAAAATCCGTAACGAAATTATTCGTGCAACTTACGAGTTTTTCAACGATAATGGCTTTACAAAAATGGACCCACCAATTTTAACAGGTTCAGCTCCTGAAGGTACTTCTGAGCTATTCCATACAAAATATTTTGATGAAGATGCATACCTTTCTCAATCTGGTCAGCTTTATATGGAAGCGGCTGCGATGGCATTAGGTAAAGTATTCTCATTCGGTCCGACGTTCCGTGCTGAAAAATCTAAAACACGCCGTCACTTAATCGAGTTTTGGATGATTGAGCCAGAAATGGCATTTGTAGAATTTGAAGAAAACCTAGAAGTGCAAGAACAATATGTAGCGCACATCGTACAATCAGTTCTGACAAACTGCAAATTAGAATTAGAGCGACTTGGTCGTGATACATCAAAACTTGAAAATATCAAAGCGCCATTCCCTCGTATTTCTTACGACGATGCCATTAAATTATTACATGAACAAGGGTTTGACGATATTGAATGGGGCGATGATTTCGGTGCACCACATGAAACAGCAATTGCCAATTCATTTGACAAACCTGTCTTCATCACTTGCTACCCAGTAGGCATTAAGCCATTCTACATGCAACCGCATCCTGATCGCGATGATGTAGTATTATGTGCAGATTTAATTGCACCAGAAGGTTATGGTGAAATAATTGGTGGTTCTGAGCGTATCCATGACTATGATTTATTAAAATCTCGTCTTGAAGAACATCATTTATCTTTAGATGCTTATGCATGGTATTTAGAACTACGTAAACAAGGATCTGTACCACATTCAGGCTTCGGTCTAGGATTGGAACGTACAGTGGCATGGATTTCTGGCACTGAGCATATCCGTGAAACAATCCCATTCCCACGTTTACTTAATCGCTTATATCCATAAGCAACAACTAGTTTGGTCTTATCTTCATTCAGCAAATGAAGATAAAACCTGGTCGAAATTGATTAAATTAAAAAGTCGCGTAGTGATATGTCTACGCGGCTTTTCTACTTACGATGGAAAAAGGAGTCAAGTATACTATGAACACAAACAATAATCGACTCCGTACATGGACTGAGCAGAGAATGATCCAAATTCCTCAGCTTTTTTTTCAGTTTTATAAGGAGTTAAATATTGAGGATGAAGAGGCGCTGATTGTCATACATTTACTTGCGTTCCATATGGAGGGTAATGATTTTCCGACACCTAATGATCTGAAAAATCGTCTCACAATGTCTGACAATGACATTACTTCACGTCTACAGCGCTTAATGCAAAAAGGCTTCCTTGAAATTACAAGCGATGTCGATGCAAGTGGCAAGCTATATGAAAAATATTCGGTATACCCACTTTGGGAGCGTATTATGCAGATTATTGAAATGAAGGAGCACCAAAAATCAGCAGCATCACTTCGACAAGAAGAAGGTGAAGTATTCCGGATATTTGAAGAGGAAATGGGGCGTCTTTTATCTCCTTTAGAGCTAGAAAAAATCGGTTCTTGGTTAGATGAGGATAAGCACAGCCCAGCGCTTATTAAGGAGGCGCTGAAGGAGGCTGTGTTTGCTGGCAAGGTGAGTATTCGTTATATTGATCGAATATTGCTTGAATGGAAAAAGAAAAATATTACGACACCGCAGGCTGCACAAAAACAAAGTGAGCAGTTCCGTGAAAAACAAACTTTTAATAGACCGCCAGTCCGTACAATGCAACAAGAAATGCAGTCGACAAATAAAGTACCATTTTATAATTGGTTAGAAGAAAGAGAATAGGGGGCTTCCGTTATGTTAACAAAAAAACAATGGGAGCATTGTCTAGCGGAAATGGATCGTATGTTTCCTGATGCACATTGTGAGCTAGTGCATGACAATCCGTTTGAGCTAACTATTGCCACGTTATTATCGGCGCAGTGCACGGATGTACTTGTAAACAAGGTAACGAAAACATTGTTTCAAAAGTATAAAAAGCCAGAAGATTATTTAGCTGTATCATTAGATGAGCTACAACAGGACATTCGCTCCATCGGCCTTTATCGAAATAAAGCGAAGAATATTCAAGCGTTATGTCAAAGACTGTTGGAGGAATACAACGGCGAAATACCAGTAAGCCGAGAAGCGTTAGTCACTTTGCCTGGTGTTGGTCGTAAAACGGCTAATGTTGTGTTGTCTGTAGCTTTTGATATTCCTGCTCTTGCAGTGGACACGCATGTAGAGCGTGTGTCTAAACGATTAGGGCTATGTCGCTGGAAGGATTCAGTGCTAGAGGTCGAAGAAACAATTATGAAAAAAACTCCGATGGACAAGTGGTCGAAAACCCATCATCAGCTAATTTTCTTCGGCCGTTACCATTGTAAGGCTCAAAATCCTGGCTGTCACACATGCCCTTTATTTGATGATTGTAGAGAAGGGCAAAAGCGTTTGAAAAAAGGGCTGGTGAAAGAAACGTGAATGTAGAGGTAATCACAAAGGAAAAAATGGATGCTTGGTATGAAGAGTGGACAGTACTTGAAGCAAAAATCCATTCTGCTCATGATGCAAGAAACGGTAAAGCAAAGAGCTTAATGGAAGAGGCCATCTTATTGTTTGAGCGTTTAGTGCAAGAAGCGGGTGAGGAGATATTACCCATTAATGGTGTTGAACGATTGGCCTTTATTAAAGCAAAACCTGGCCAATATGCTTGTTATCGTCAGCTGGATGAATTATTTAAGGAAACAAAAAAACGAGCAGCACGACTACGTTTGCAGGCAGCAAAAAGCTAAGATAGACGGATAAATAGCTGAAGCGACGGATAGAAGTGCTCATTCGTTAGATAGATTCAGCAAACTGAAGAGATAAAAAAGCAGAGTAGCAATCACGCTACTCTGCTTTTTTTATTCAGTCTTATTGCCGCCACCATCATCCGGTACTGCGGGTTCGGTTGGTGGAGTTGGTGGTTGGCCACCATTATTGTTGCCGTTGTTGTTTCCGTTATTTCCTGCATTGCCGGTGTTACTGTTGTTCCCATTATTTCCTGCATTGCCGGTGTTGCCATTCCCATTGTTGTTATTATTGCCATCGGTACTATTTCCATCGCCGTTGTGATTGCCATTGTTCCCATTTTCATTGCCATTGTGGTTGCCGTTTTGATTACCTTTGTCGCCGTTGTCACCGTTATCGCCTTCTTGATCAGGCGATGTTGGCTCCTCAACACCAGGTTGTTCTGGAGTATCAGGCTCTTTATTTTCATCGGTCATACCTGTTACTTGGATGGATGTTGTACCTGGTTTACTGCGTGTACCGTCTGCAACTGCTACGACAGAAATCGTGTAATTGCCATCTTCCAGTGTGTTGCTAACTGTTAAGCCCTTGCTTTCCGTTTTACCAAGAGAAACAGTCTCTCCACCTTCTCGTTTAGCAGTTACCTCGAAGGTAGTTGGTAGTGGTTCATTTGTTTCCGGATTAAGCATTGCATCATGCTCCCAAGAAATATCAATAGATTGACCTTCTAAACTTAGGCTTGCACTTACATTGTAAGGTGTAGTAAGTTCCGGAACTTCGTATTTATTTGAAACTTCGTTAGGCTCTGTACCACGAACAAATAGCTCTGTTTGACGTTTTTCTTTTGGTGTGTAATCACTTGCTAATTTAAGTGGCTTTGAGCCTACTTCAATTGTTGCTTCTACAACTGAGCTTGGTTTTTTGAAATTTGGTGTTTCAACGTCTGCCGAAATCTCTTTCATAATTTTTTTAAATAAATGTTGTGGTAAACGACGTTCATCCCAAGTTGTAATCGGATCAAAGTGTTTTTCATAACCACTCCAAATAGCGATAGAATAATTTGTTGTGTAACCAGCAAACCATGAATCCGGCACACTTGTATCTGGTAAATTATACTTGTCAAAATCAGCTTTTGAGTAGTTTGTTGTCCCTGTTTTACCTGCGATATCTAATCCAGAAACATTAGCAGCAGTACCTGATGCATCCGGCTTATTGCCGACAACGTCACGTAGCATATCTGTCACCATATAAGCTGTATAATCGCTCATCGCAACATTAGACTCTGGTGTATAGTCTTTTGTTGTTTTACCGTCACGGTAAACGATTTTTGTAATCGAATGAGGGTCAGTGTAAACACCATTATTCCCGAATGCTGCATAGGAAGCTGCCATTTGCATTGGAGACATCGTAATATCCCCACCACCGATCGCATCAGATTCATAAACATTTTCAGCTTCAATACCTAAACGACCAATAAATTCTTTTGCTTTGTCAGGTCCAACTTCTTTTAATGCTTTTACAGCTGGAACGTTACGTGAAGCATATAAAGCTTTACGTGCTGTTATTGCACCCATATATTTACCATCCCAGTTTGTGATGGTTTGTTCCGAATTTGTGTATTTGATCGGTTCATCCACAAGTGTTTGACCAGTTGACCATTTTAAATTTTCGATTGCTGGTCCATAATCGAGTAATGGCTTCATTGTAGAGCCTGGTTGTTGTTTTAAGTCATATGCATAGTTCCAACCACGGTCAGCTCCGTAATCGCGTCCGCCGCCAATCGCTTGAATTTGACCCGTTTTTGTATCAATGACAGCTACACCTGATTGAATCTTTTCTGTTGGGAAGTTACTGTCATCGTTCATAATTTTTTCAACAGCTTGTTGTGCTTTCGGATCAAGAGTTGTGTAGACTTTAATACCTTCCGCCATTGCATTACCGTCACCGTTATCTTCTAGCTCATTAATAACAACATCAAGGAAGGCATCATATTTAGAGCCAGTAAATTTTTGACGTGTTGCATCGTCAGCTAGACCAGCTTGCACGTCTACTTTCTTTGCTTCTTCCATCTCAGCTTTTGTAATTTTACCATGTTGATACATTAATCCTAGAACCGTATTACGACGTTTTGCTGCAAGTTCAGGATTTTTTAATGGATTATAAGCATTTGGGCGTTGTACTAAACCTGCAAGTAATGCTTCTTCATCTAAAGTTAAATCTTTTAAATCTTTACCATAGAAATATTGAGCAGCTGTTCCGAAGCCGTAAACACGACCTGACATCAGCATTTTGTTAAAGTACATTTCAAAAATTTCTTCTTTTGAATATTTACGTTCTAATTGGAAGGCAAGCCAAGCTTCCTGTGCTTTACGTTTTAATTTTTTCTCATTTTGTAAAAATGAGTTTTTAACAACTTGCTGTGTTAATGTAGAAGCTCCTTGTGCCCCGAAGCCATCACGGAAGTTAGCGAGTATTGCGCCACCAAGGCGATAAAAATCCATACCACCATGCTCGAAAAAGCGTACATCTTCCGTTGCGAGGATTGCGTTAACCATATCCTCAGGTATATCTTCATATTTTACATATTTACGGTTTTCTGCACCAATTGTTGCAAATAATTCACCGTTTTTATCATAGAACTCAGAAGAAACGGGGTCCTTCAGTAAGTTTTCATCTAGTTCAGGTGCGGTACTTGCATAATAGGCGAATAACCCAGCACCTCCAATAAAGCATGCAGCTACAATTGCCACAAGTGTTAACGTAATGCGCTTGAACCATTTTTTCTTCGATGATTTTGGAGGCGCACTTTTTTTATTTTTTTGAGCGAGAGCCTTTTGGTGCTCACCGCGTGTTCGACGACGTTCAGTCATTCTACTATCTCCTCACTTTCAGAACCATGGCTTTGTGCTTCAATGAGCTTTTGGATAATCGGTAAATAATCGATACGTGGATAATAGCTTGTGGAAATTTCAAAAGCTTCCTTTTCAATCGTTGAAAAGGGTATCGATTTACGTTCACCGTTTTCCATCGCTAGCCAGGCCTTTTGTAAAACTTCGTATGGCACGATAAAATATCGTTCATAAGCTGAGAAACGAACGATAATAAAAGCCACACCATTTTGTTCCGTCACTTGCTGCATATGTGTCATTTGATGTAAATGAATATTCTTTAGGGGGAAACTGGTTTTTGAAGCAGTTTCCTTTGCATCAAAATCAATATAATGCCCGTTCCAAACTCCATTGTAATCCGTTGTTGATGGCGTTCGAAAATAAGCTTCACGAATAACTGCAGCGCTTCGTGATGGGTACTCTACTTTGACGATTTGCACGGGAACAGGTTTCTTATGAATGATAGCAAGTCGCCTTTTTACATAATAGTCGTTTGCTTCATTAATTTCATCCTCTAGTGTTTTTCCTCGATTACTAAAAGATAAATCCTTATCTTTCGTCTTTTTTGCTGTTTTTGGCACAGCTGGATTAGGAGAATACAACTTCCCATTCGGATAACGAATTGTCACTTAGTTCACCCTCTATAATACTGCTATTATACAATAGTTTACCATGATTCTGTAGCAGTTCTCCACTTCCATTAATAGTATGTTTGATGCTAGATTAGTGATGGTTAAAATTACTAAAAAAATAACCAATAGTTGGGCAATTTTCGCCTCTTAAAGTCGAAAAATATCATGTAGCACAACTAGTTCTATCACTTGAATCGTCAAAATAACAGACGAAATTTCTAAGCACATTTTATAGAGAACTGTTCGCCACATTAGCATTACTACATACATACCGACTTTGAAGACAACTTGATTGATAGAATTGTTCAATTAAACTTTATCGAAATACTTCTTCTTTCAGCTAACTTACGCTTATTTTGTCACGCATGAAGGTAATTTTATACATGCGAGGAATACATAAGTAAAGTAAAAGGAGGCGTTAAATTGAACAAGTTAGGACAATTAGTTGCGCAGTTGGATCTGGTCAATCAATTACTTTTAACGAGAGTGTCTTTGGAAAACAATGCACAGAGCTTGCATTTTTTTATGCAGCTCAAATCTGTTAGCCAGAAAGTAAGCTTAGCAGAAAAGAACTGGCAAGTAAAGAATGCTTGTTCGCCTATAAGTAGTGAAAAATGATAGACTTTGGTACACTTATCTCATATGCAATTTAACTAACGCAATATGAGTATTTTTCATACACTATTTACCATAATGAATGCGATGCTTTGGGACAAACAAAAGCATTTATAAATCATTGGGAGTAAATTTGCTCATATAGCGTAAATAATTTAGCAGACGGTTTTTTTAGTTGGACGAGTTTTAAAATCGTTGTTTCGAAAAATGAGCTTAAAATGATACTATGCGTTTACGTTCATGTAGATGAATCTTCATTTTAAGGATGAAGCAAAAGATAAAATTCGAACTTCTTTTTAGAGGTTAACGAAATTGTCAGCTAGTTACGATAATATTGTAATTGATGAGATGAGGTGCGGAATTGTTATTAATACAGCAAACTTCCATATTAATAGATGAATGTGAAAAATGTGTTTCACGCTTCTGGCAAATGCGTGAGGAGGATCGTACTCCAGACTTTTTCACGGATGTTAAGCCACACGCTGATGTCATTCACCAGCTTTTAAAGGAATGGCAGCAAGAGGCGAATATGTGGATTCAAAAAAATCGACCCAAATATATGCATGCACAACAAATTGCTTCAGTGGTTGAATCGATGGAGCAATTTGTTGTGCAATCCTTTTATAAAGAAACAAGTAAAAAACGTTTTTTAGATGCGATTCATTCAACCTCTTATACGTTGAAGATTTTTGATCGGTTAGTGAAGGAGGAACAAATGGATGTTATCGAAAAAAAGGACCATTAGTGAATTGTTAAACGAGTGGAGATATGACGAGGAATTAAAGGAACGTATTTTACATTGGCAAACGCTTGATGGGCGTGAAGCTAATTATGCACCTTTCCCGAGAAATTTACATCCTTCACTTGTAAATGCCCTTCAAGCAAGAGGGATAGAACAACTGTATACCCATCAGCGTCAGGCATTTGATTATGCAATGGAGGGTGTTTCCTTTACTGCCGTTACACCAACAGCGTCTGGAAAATCATATTGCTACCATTTACCGGTACTTCAAAAAATATTAGAGGATAAAAATGCGCGGGCTATTTATTTATTCCCAACGAAAGCTTTAGCGCAGGATCAAAAAAATGATTTAAATGAATTAATCGAACAAAGTGGTGAGGAAATTTTAAGCTATACGTATGATGGTGATACTGCGCCTGGTATTCGCCAAAAGGTTCGTAAGGCAGGGCATATTGTGATGACAAATCCGGATATGCTTCATTCAGGGATTTTGCCACATCATACGAAATGGGTTTCACTATTCGAAAATTTGCAGTATATCGTCATTGATGAGTTGCATACATATAAAGGTGTGTTTGGTTCTCATGTTGCGCATGTTATTCGAAGGTTAAAGCGTATTTGTGAATTTTATGGCAGTAAGCCGGTTTTCATTTGTACGTCAGCAACCATTAAAAATCCAAAAGAATTAGCTGAAGCTTTAACGAATGAAAGCCATGCTCTAATCGCCGATTCCGGAGCGCCTGTTGGGAAAAAGACATTTCTTTTTTATAACCCACCAATCGTCCATAAAACATTTGGCGTGCGTCGAAGTGCTGTTTTGGAGGTAAGTGACCTCGCTAAAAGATTATATACAGCAGGTATTCAAACTATTATTTTTGCTAAAAGTCGTGTACGTGTAGAAATGATTGTGACGTATTTAAAGGAGCTAACACGCAATAAGCTTTTGGATGAATCGGTGCGCGGTTATCGAGGGGGGTATCTGCCTTCTGAGCGACGTGTTATTGAGCGAGGGCTTCGTGACGGTACTATTCAAACGGTAGTTAGTACAAATGCGCTTGAACTGGGCGTGGATATTGGTCAATTACAAGCATGTATCATGACAGGTTACCCGGGAAATATCGCAAGTGCTTGGCAACAAGCAGGTCGCGCTGGGCGTCGTCAGGACGAGGCGCTAATTATTTATGTAGCGCAATCAGCAGCACTCGACCAGTACGTGGTGAACCATCCTCTCTTTTTACTTGGCAGTGCACCTGAGGAAGCCCGTATTTATCCTGAAAATATGCTAATTTTAATGGATCATTTGAAATGTGCAGCGTTTGAGCTACCATTCTCCTCGCGCGATACGTATGGTGAATATGAGATTCAGGAACTACTTGAATATTTAGCGGAGGAAGGCGTTGTTTTTAAAACGACTGAGAAGTGGCATTGGATGAGTGACCGTTTCCCAGCACATGACATTAGTCTTCGTTCGGCTTCACAAGAAAATGTTGTTATCATTGATTTGACTGTCCCTGCGCAGACAAAGGTAATTGGTGAAATGGATCGCCATAGTGCAATGACATTATTACATGAAGAGGCCATTTATTTGCATCAGGGCATTCAATTTCAAGTTGAAAAGCTGGATTGGGAAGAGAAAAAAGCGTATGTACGTGAAGTAGATGTCGATTACTATACGGACGCGAATCTAGCAGTTGAGATGAAAGTGTTAGAGGAAGATCGAAGTCGAGATTATAAGGGTGGTATCATAAGCTTCGGTGATGTAGGATTAGTCGCGCAGGCAACGATATTTAAAAAAATAAAGTTCAATGGAAATCATGATAATATAGGTTCGGGTCCAATACATTTACCACCCGACGAAATGCATACAAGTTCATCGTGGCTATCGTTCAATAATTCAACACAGTGGTCTGAGGCAGAGCTTACAGATGCTATGGCTGGTGCTGCATACGCGATGAATGCTTTCATTCCAATATTCATTCAATGTGACAGTAGCGATGTAGCTGTGGTACCACAAGTAAAGGCCTCACATAATGAACTGCCAACATTCTTTGTTTACGATAAGTATCCGGGCGGAATCGGACTAAGTGAAAAGGTGTACGATTTGTGGGAGGAGCTATTGATTAAGACATTGGAGCATGTAGCGGGCTGTGCTTGTGAATCAGGCTGTCCATCTTGTATAGGAGCTCAAGATAGCTTGCAACAAGCGAAGAAAAAAGTAGTAGAGCTTCTTCGGATTTTAAATTAGAGCACAAAGAAGGCTTGAAAGGAAAAAGTCTAACACTATTCCTTCAAGCCTTCTTCTTTTATTAGTTTATAAATCATTTTACGATTAATGCCTGTAAGTTCTTCGACATTCTTTGACCTATCTTATCACTTTAAAGATACGACTTATGGTGGTACCCACTCTAGTCAGGAGTTTGTAAATTACTTGTTTGCTGGTACCGGATGGGTTGTTACATGTGATTTTACTGAAACGGCTACAATTACAAAATTCGGTTCAAAGAACATCATCCAATGTGTAAATCAAATATGCGATGCCTTCAACTATGAATTTGAGATTCTTACAAATAAGCGAGTGCCATTTTAGTAAATCATTTGGTCCAGACAACAATGCACAGTATCGATACGGTCATAACATTAAGACACTTAGCAGAAAAATCGCCACGACCCATCTGCGAACACAAATCACAGCTACAGGGAAAGATGATTTAACAGTGACTTATACATCACCGAATCACACGCTATGGGGCATCCGTGTAGCTGATCCAATAAGTGACGAGCGATTTACACACGCAGATAATTTGTTGAAAAAAGCCAAAGATTCACTTATTGACTATCCAGAGGTTGGCTTTGAACTTGATACACTCGAATTGTTAGATAAGGCTTTAGGTGAAAAGGTTTGGCTGATTTACGAGCCAATAGATGGGTTAGAGCTTCAGACTCGAATTCTTAAACGAATTTGTGTAGTAGACGAAATCACAGACGAGTTAAAAACCATTGAAGTAACGCTGGGCAATTCATTACCACGATCAATGTCCGATAACGAGCTTGATGGAGAAGAGGATCTTGCTGATACAAAAGAAGAGCTAGAAGAAGTAATCGACGAAAGCAAAAAAGAATTTAGGTCAGCCATCACACAAACGGATAACCGTATAACGATTGAAGTTGAACAGTTAAATAAATCGATTGCTAGGATTGATGTAAAAGCTGATAGCATCAATATGTCCGTAAATAATCGAATTACGAATGAGATGACTGCTATCAACATTCGAGCTGATCAAATCCAATCAATGGTAAGTTCTCAAGGCGCTCAGCTCCATGGTGTGGATACCAGAGTAGCGAATGCCGAATCAACAATCACCCAGCAAGCTCATCAAATCTCGCAAAAGGTAAGTACTAAGGATTATAACGGTAACACAATATCTTCGCTGATTAATCAGACTGAATCTGAAGTACTGATTAGGGCAAGTAAAATTAAATTTGTTGGCGAGATTTATGCTCTTTCAGACATCAGTGGTAACTTAGGTACCATCCATTCAGGGAATATTAATATTCAACAAGATATCCGAGTAGGAAACAACATCTACATGCAAGAGGGAGATGTGTACAGTTCCAAATCTATTCGGTTTACTAACGACTCCTATTTAACAAATAGACAAGGTCATATGATTTTACAAAGTAATAACACTGTAGCAGTAAACAGTTTATCTGAAGTGCAGCTTTATGCACCTACAATCAGTGCTAATGCCTATCAGTTATACGGATTAGCTGGTTCAGCCACTCCTAACTTGTAGAGCAACTGAACGAATTTGTATCTAGTGTTTCTGAAAATCTAAATGACAACTATTTTTCTTCTTCAGATGAGAGAAAACAGGACCTTCGAATTTTAATTGACAAAGGTTTTATCGAAAATTTAGGAGACATTGCTTTTTCGCAATTTCCAAAAATCAATAAATTTGATTGGGCAAGAGAGAACAAATATTTAATATGTTGTTATCTAGAGGAATATAATTTTAATGAAAATGTTGTAAGAGCTTTGTACACTGCATTTTCGGGTGCATACCATCCTACCCAGTTAGGGAAAGCATTGCTCAGTTTATTTGATAAACAACCGAAGCTATATTCTGAATATTTGAAGACGGCAGAATTACATGACGTAGATATCCCGCAATACTTTAAACAGAATGATTGTTAATTAATGAAAAAGCATGCCATCAGGGCTAAGTTCGGTCCGACTTCGCTTTTAAGAGCTATTTTTACTGATGCTGGAACAGCCTTAAAAGTCATTAAAATTGTTGATGGTCATTTAGCTTAGCTAATAGTTAATAAGTTTGCTTTTACACTAGACAAATAGGTTTTTTTAACATATAGTTGATGTAATAGAATCGTTTGCAAGGGAACAATGAATTCACATATTACAAAGAGTAATCGTGTTTTGTTAGATACTTTTTGTAATATGTGAATTTTTTTCTTTTGAAGTAGTATGATTTTATTTAATACAATTAATGGAGGTCATTTAAATGGCACAAGGAACAGTGAAATGGTTTAACGCAGACAAAGGTTTTGGTTTCATCGAAATGGAAGGCGGTAAAGATGTATTTGCTCACTTCTCAGCTATCCAAGGTGATGGATTCAAATCACTTGAAGAAGGTCAAAAAGTTGAATTCTCAGTAGAAGAAGGCCAACGTGGACCACAAGCTGCAAACATCGTAAAACTTTAATTTTTAATGAAGAAAACCACTCTTTAGTTGAGTGGTTTTACTTTATATTCCTAATAGTTGTTTTTTCTTATCATCAAATTCTTCTTGAGTTAAAATACCAGCGTCCATTAGCTCTTTTAACTTAATTAGATCATCAGTTGGGATTGCTGTTGTTGTTGTTGTTGTGGAGAATGTGACAGCTTCTTCTGTAGTTTCCTCTTCTTCAGCAACAATTAAAAGTGAAAGCTTCTCGAGATCCTTCTTGTCACATTTAATAACTAAAGGTACCTTATCTCCGTTCACTCTTTTAAGGAAAAGAGTTGCTACAGATTTATCCTTCCCAATATTAGCACCCATTGCCCTAGCAATTGCTCCTACATTACCTAATGTACTTCCAATTAATGACCATCCAGCAATGTTAAGCGCGCTCTTCTGGATGTTTTCAACACGTTCCCATTTGATTAATTTAAATGTTTCGGGTGCTTTATAATTTACTGAAATTTCGATAGTACCGGGTTTTGTTTGTGTCAGTTTAAAAACACTACCTTGATCTATTAATTGTTCTTTGCCATTAAGAATTTCAATGTTCATTTTAACAGGCTTCATGACACGAACAACTTTTCTTTCCTCAGTTTCAACTTGTGGGGCAGGTAGTATATTTAATTTTTCCTGTAAGTTTTGTAAAAATAATTTACGAAAATAATTTGCTATTATTACTAGTTAGGATATTTATCTGAATTTCTTCAGAACCGTGTTGAAACTTTATTTCAGTAGAATTAATTTTATTATTAACAATGGGTTTTAGCATATCTGAATAGCTATAGGTAACAACTTTTTTCTGTTTATCTGTAGTCAGGAATCTACTTGAAGTCAATACCCCAAGATATTGTTTGAGTCCACCAAGACCTCTTACGAGAATAGCTGCATTTTCAATGATTTCATCTTGTTCAACAATCTCGCCAATCATTTTAATTTCCTTTTGAAATTGTTTAGAACCATCCAACCTTCAGGTTTTTAGTATTCTTTTATTTGCTCAGTCGCATACATTGAATAGTCACCTTTCCTGTCTGTATTTTCATGCTTAAACTATACCACTTTTAGGGTAAACAAACTTTTGAAATTAGGGGCAACAAAGTCCAAAAAGGCAACAAATGTTAGTGCTTTAAAGTGCTAAAGTAGGTAAACAAAGACAACAAGGGTAAACAAACTTTGTTGCCGTTTCTGTGTGCACTAAACCCTTGAGGTCAAAGTATTCACTTATATAAGTAAACAAAGTAAACAAATAATATCTATTGAGTGTATTTATATAATATAGGTGTATATACCATATATAATATATGCCTAATACGCCTAATACGTATATACTATATACATGAGTACAAATTTGTTGCCCATAGCTGTAAATCCAGCTATCTTCATCATTGGAGACTTAACTATATTTTAATAGTGATTCACCTAAGTTAAATAAAATGCGCTTCGGATCGCACGATAATATCGGTTCTGGCCCTATTTATCTACCACCGGATGAAATGCATACAAGTTCATCGTGGCTATCATTCTCTGCACCGGAAAAATGGTCGGAGGCAGAGCTTACGGACGCCATGACTGGAACTGCCTATGCGATGAATGCGTTCATACCTTTGTTTATACAATGTGATAGTAGTGATGTAGCAGTGGTACCACAGGTAAAGGCAACTCATAATGAGCAACCTACGTTCTTTGTTTATGATAAGTATCCAGGTGGTATTGGTTTAAGCGAAAAAGTTTATGAATTATGGGAAGAGCTATTAGCGAGGACAGAACAGCATGTAGCAGGCTGTGCTTGCGAATCAGGCTGTCCATCATGTATAGGAGCTCAAGATAGTTTACAGCAGGCGAAGAAAAGGGTACTACAAGTATTAGCAACTTTACAGGCAGAAAATGAGTGAAGGTAAATGTCTTACGAAAATAAAATACTACAAATGAAAAAAATGCTCGGTAAAAAAACGACAACCACTATAAAAAAAGAAAGTAAACCTACTTATCAAAGACCTGCTGCTCCAAGCTATACTGAGCAGTGGAAAAAGGCGGGACTGACAGTTGTAGAAAATGAATTTGGTATAGTTTTTAAACGACAGGTGCGTTTTCCGTTTAATTATCAGCATGGTCATTATAAGCTGCAGTCATTTTTTGATGCATTAGTAAAATGGCGAGAGGCTCAGTTTGAACATCCATATGCACTAGAGATGAATGAAAAGGTATTGTTTTTTGATACGGAAACTACTGGTTTAAAAGGTGTAGGTACACAAATTTTTCTTCTCGGTTTTTTAGAAGTGTCTGAGGAAGAAGAAAGCTTTATTTTAACGCAGTATATTCTTGCTGACCCTGATCATGAGGCAGCGTTACTTTTTGAATCAAAGCTTTGGCAAAAAACAGCGACGGTTATTACCTACAATGGAAAAAGCTTTGATTGGCCGCAACTTGAAACACGTTGGACGCTCCACCAAAAAGAATTGCCTAAATTACGTACACAGCGGCAAATCGATTTGTTGCATAGTTCCAAGCGTTTATGGAAAAATGATATGGAACGAATGAAATTAAAATCTGTGGAAGAAGAGAAGCTTGGCTTTTCCCGCATTGGAGATATTCCTGGCTATCTAGCACCTATTATTTATTTAGATGCCATCAAAAGTGGTGTTCCAGATGCACTTATGAAAGTTCTTCTTCATAATGAATGGGATTTACTTTCATTAATAACGCTTTATATCCATTCGACGAACTTGCTGTTTGAAGAGACAAGTGAAGAATCTGCAAAAACGTTCACGAATATCGGAAAATGGTATGCTGATTTAAAGGAAAGTTCACAGAGCGTAAAGGTTTTAGAAAAGGTTACGACCCAATTTAATGAACTTGAAGCAGGTAATGCTCAGTATTATTTAGCAATACAACATAAAAAAAATAAAAAGTTTAGTGAAGCAATCGATGCTTTTGTTGCTTCTCTACATTTTGTTGAGCCACGAAAAAGATTACATGTATTAGAACAGCTAGCCATGATATATGAGCATCAAATAAAAGATTATGAACAGGCCCTTTTTTATACGCAAGAAGGCATACAATTAATAAAAAAGAATGAGCAATGGAGAGTAGAACAAAAGCAGAAATGGGAAATTTCTTGGGAAAAGAGGTTGCACAGATTAGGAAATAAGAAATAATTTCCCGGGTAAGTGCAAGAAACGACAAGTTTAGCCTTACATTTGATAGTTTCAGACGATATAATGTGATGAAGTGTGCTATAATAAAATCGTGTATGTAGTGTGAGGAAGGGCGATGTAAATGGACATAAAATTAACGTCAAAAATGATCCTTGAAAAGGAATTTAAGAAAAACTTTAAAGGCTACAATGTAGAAGAAGTCGATTCATTTCTTGATGAAATTATTCAAGACTATGAAACGTTTGAAAAAGCAGTGGCCCAACTACGTGAAGAAAATAAACAGCTAAAAGAAGAAGTTGATAATACACCGAAGAGACAACCTGTCGCAGCTGCAACATCTGGTACGACAAACTTTGATATTTTAAAACGTCTTTCAAATTTAGAAAAACACGTATTTGGTAGTAAGTTATACGAATAATTTTTATCAAATATATTGTATTTATCATAAAACTCTAGTATAATCTTTTGTGTCATCATAAAATTCTGGTAATCGCTGCGGCGCTAGACGTCGTAGAGGAAAGTCCATGCTCACACGGTTCTGAGATGACCGTAGTGTTCGTGCTTACTGAAAAAATAAGGTAAGGCAGCTGTAAAGGCTGACGGCGGAAGGAAAACCTAAGTCTTATTGATATGGTTGAAACTTCCTGAAAGTGCCACAGTGACGTAGCTTGCTTGGAAACATGCAAGGTGGAACGAGGTAAACCCCACGAGTGAGAAACCCAAATTATGGTAGGGGCACTCTCTTGAAGGAATTGAACGGATAGAGGGACAGAGTTCGCTCTGTAGATAGATGATTACTACCCGGTCGTACGAGGCGTTAGCTGTTTGAGTACTCGGGAACAAAACATGGCTTATGGAATTTTTTGATGCTTATCTACGAAATAACAAGCGCTCTCCAATTTGGTGGAGAGCTTTTCTTTTGAATTCAATAAGAAAAAGTGTTACTTATTGATCATGTCTAGACATGCGCGATATACGTTTGAGAATAAGGCAGTATAACTGTTGGTCATGCCTCTGTCACTACGATTTTAAACATAAACATCTAAAAAACAGATATCGCAACGATGTACATATTTGTCTACATATGAGTAGACTTGCGCAAATGCGCTTTTCTAAAAAATGAGGGTAGTAATGAGAGATAGGATGGAGCGGAAACATGAACGGATTGAACGATTGGAATGGTCTCGATAAGTTAGATTCTATTTCCAAGTATCCTATTGCCTTAATGACGAAAATTTTCGAAAATGTATCTGAAGGCATCATGATTACAGATAAAAATAAAAAAATAGAAATGGTCAATCCTGCATTTGAATTCGTAACTGGTTTTAAGCGTGATGAAGTGATGGGCAAATCGCCAGCGGTTCTACAGTCAGGTGTACATGAATTGCAATTTTATTTAGATATGTGGCAAAAGATACGACAAGAAGGCATTTGGCAAGGGGAAATATGGAATCGTCGTAAAACCGGAGACGTATATCCTGAATGGTTAACCATTGTCGGTGTAGCTAATGATGAGGGAGAGATTACAAATTACTGTGGTATTTTCACAGATTTGTCTGAAAGAAAAATAGTAGAAAATGAACTAGAAAAGAGTTTATTAACTGACTCATTAACGGATGTATCAAATCGATTTGCATATATTGAAAGAATGGATAATCTGTTAGAATCGACTTCTACTATTTCTCATTCAGTACAGCATGCAGTCTATTTTTTAGATTTAGATAGATTTAAGCAAATTAATGATACTTTAGGACATACAATCGGAGATACCATTCTAGTAGAAGTGGCAAAGCGCCTAAAAGCATTGTTAAAAAATAAAGATATCATTGCAAGGATTGGCGGCGATGAGTTTATTATTACGTTAACAAACGTGAAAAGTGCCAAAGAAGCCGCAAACTTTGCTGAACAAATTATTGGGACTATTGAACAGCCTATGGATATTAATGGTCAGGACATTTTTATTTCTACTAGTGTCGGTGTCAGCATGTATCCAGCAGATGGCGAATCAACGGAGCAATTGATTCATAGTGCTGACAAGGCAATGACCTATTCCAAAAAGAACGACCTTAATGGCTATGCGTTTTATTTTGATGAATTGAAGACGGACTCTCAGCGTGTTTTATTATTAGATACAGAACTACGGAGAGCAATAGAAAATCGTGAATTTGAGCTTCATTTCCAACCTAAAATCTCTGTGGAAAATGAAGAGATTCAAGGCGTAGAGGCACTTGTTCGTTGGAATAGTGAAAGTCTAGGATTTGTTTCTCCAGCAGAATTTATTCCTTATGCTGAGGAAACAGGATTAATCATTCCTTTAAGCGAAGTGATTTTGGAAAAAGCTTGTGAGGCAGTTATTGAGATGCGTCAATGTGGTTACATGACTCCAGTTGCCATCAATATTTCAAGCATTCATTTTAAGCAACAAAACTTTTTAAGCACTGTTCAAGCGATATTAGAGAGTTATAACACGCCTGCTAACAATTTTGAAATTGAAGTGACAGAACGTACTGTGATGAACAGTGCAAATGAAACGGTTAGCAAACTTATGCAACTTAAGAAAATGGGCTTTAAAATTTCTATTGACGATTTTGGGACAGGCTATTCGTCTCTTAGTTATTTAGTTCGCTTCCCCCTTGATTATTTAAAAATCGATCGAAGCTTTATTCAGCATATTGGCTCACTCGACGAAAAACAGGCAGTAGTGGATGCGATAATTCAAATGTCGCATCGCCTAAAAATGAAAGTTGTTGCTGAAGGTGTAGAACAAGCACAACAAGTGGATATACTACGTAAAATGAACTGTGATATAATTCAAGGCTATTATTACAGCAAACCGTTGCCACTTCACGAACTTATTGAGTTTATGGAGTATTGGGAAATTGAGCATCAAGGAAGGAAATAATATATGGCAAACTATAAATTAGTAGCAACTGCTGCAATGGGATTAGAGTCAATTGTGGCACAAGAGGTAAAGGCACTCGGCTATGAAACAACAGTCGATAACGGCAAAGTATATTTTGAAGGTGACGAAACGGCCATTGCACGAACAAACCTATGGCTACGTGTAGCAGACCGAGTGAAAATTGTTGTAGGACAGTTCCCAGCTAAATCTTTTGAACAGTTGTTTGAAAGTGTAAAAGCTCTACCTTGGGAAAAATACTTACCAGTTGATGCAGCTTTCCCGGTATCAGGGAAGTCTGTTAAATCCAAGCTGTTTAGTGTGCCAGATTGTCAGGCAATTACTAAAAAAGCAATTGTAGAGCGCATGAAACAGCATTATAAGCGTTTAGGATTTTTAGATGAATCCGGTGCAACCTATAAAATTGAAGTTTCAATTTTAAAAGATGTGGCTACACTTACTATTGATACATCAGGTGCGGGCTTGCATAAGCGTGGTTATCGCCAAGCACAGGGCGAAGCACCTTTAAAAGAAACATTAGCAGCGGCACTCGTACAAATTTCAAAGTGGAATCCGAATCGACCGTTCGTTGATCCATTTTGTGGTTCTGGCACAATTGCATTAGAAGCAGCGATGCTTGGACAAAATATTGCACCGGGCTATAATCGTGAATTTATTTCAGAGAATTGGCCATGGATGAAGGCAAAAATTTGGGATGCCGTGCGAGATGAAGCGGATAGTTTAGCGAACTATGATCAACCATTGGAAATTTTTGGTTCTGATATCGATCATCGCATGGTGAGTATTGCACAAGAAAATGCAATAGAAGCGGGCTTTGGTGATATGATTACGTTCAAGCAAATGCAAGCACGTGATTTTACAACACAGCTAACAGATGGTGTTATGATTGGTAATCCACCATACGGGGAGCGTATTGGTGACATTGAGGTCGTGGAGCAGGTAATCCGTGATTTAGGGAAAGTCATGAAAAACTATCCGACTTGGTCTGTGTATATGCTATCCTCAATGAAAAACTTTGAAGAACTGTACGGTCGACAATCGACGAAGAAGCGTAAATTATTTAATGGCTTTATTGAAACGAATTATTATCAATTCTGGGGACAAAAGTCTAAAAGAGATTAACGAAGGATAACGGAAGATAAGATTTTTTCTTATCTTCCGTTTCGTCGCGTATAATAGGAGCAGATAGTTAGAGGGGGAACGTCAATTGCGTAAATCTTTACCATTTGTATTAACGAAGGACCGTTCATTTTTTGAGTCATTAGGTGACTGGATGGGGGACGTCCTTTACGATGAATTACCTGAAAAGGGCTTTGAATGTCGTGATGAGCAAATTTTTATGGCCTATCAAATCGAGCAGGCCCTAAAAGAGAAAAATGTGCTTTTTGCAGAGGCGGGGGTAGGGACTGGGAAAACAATTGCCTATTTACTACCAGCTGTATCCTATGCACGTTATACTGGTAAACCAGCCCTTATTGCATGTGCAGATGAAACTTTAATCGATCAGCTAGTAAAAGAGGGCGGAGATATTTATAAATTACAGAAAACATTAGGTCTAGAAATTGATGTCCGCTTAGCAAAATCAAGAGACCAATATTTATGTTTAAAGCGCTTTGAGGAAGCTGAAAAAGTTGAAACAGATGAATGGATCGATGATATTGCGTTTTCTATACCTGATGGAGTATATGCACAGGGCTCGATGATTGCTATACAACCGTATGGAGAACGTAGTGATTATCCAACTGTCAGTGATGAAGATTGGCAAAAAGTAAACTACAACTCCATTATGCAGTGTTCAGTATGTGATCTGCGTAATCGATGTGGGCAAACGTTACATCGTGCACATTATCGTAAATCAACTGACTTAATCATTTGTTCACAAGATTTTTTGATGGAGCATTTAGCTACAAAAGAGTCTCGTGAACGTGAAGGGCAATTAGCTTTATTGCCTGAGGTATCAATGATTGTGTTAGATGAAGGTCATTTATTAGAATATGCTGCGCAAAAAGCAATGACGTATAAAGTACAGGCGACAACAATTGTTCAATTGTTAGAGCGTTTAATGGTAGATGGTGTGAGAGAACGTACATTATATGCAATGGAAAAATTACAAGATGACCATGAGCTATTCTTTGACCAGCTGCGAGATGATCTAGTAGCTTCTGAAGAAGAACGTAAACGTATTAATAAATCGCCAAATCTCTTGAAATACGGTAAACAACTGATTGATGATGTGGAAACATTACTTGAGGAATTAGTTTTTGAATCTGAAATGTATATGATTCCAGAGTATGAATTGAATATGGCAGAGGAATATTTGGAACAATACGAAGCATCTTTACGTATTTTCATAGCGCAAGGAGATGCAGTCGATTGGTTAGAGGAAACTGATGGTGAAGAAACGCTCGTCATTATGCCGCGTCTTATTACAGAAGTTTTAGCAGAAAAATTATTCTCTAAAAAACTTCCGATAGTATTTTCTTCAGCAACTTTATCAGTCAATAAAGATTTTTCATACATTGCCTATAGTTTAGGAATTCGTAATTATCAATCGTTTTCTGTGCCTTCTCCATTTGACTATGAAGAAGTTATGCGAATTTATTTACATGAGCTTTCTCAAAAAGGCAAAACGGCGCGTGTTCAACAGCTATTACGTGATGGTGAAAAAACGTTAATTTTATTTAAATCAAAACAAGCAATGTTAGATTTTAAAGCGGAGTTACCTCTTATGGAACGGATGTATGTAGCATTTGAGGGAGACCGTGAACTATCGGGAATCGTACGTGATTTCCAAGAAGGCGCTATCAAAACATTATGCTCCTATCATTTATGGGAAGGTCTAGATTTGCCAGAGGAGGCATTAACGCGGGTTATTATTTATGATTTGCCTTTCCCTCCGCACGATCCATTATTTGATGCGAAACGTACATTTGCTGAAAATCCATATGAAGAAGTTGAATTGCCATTCATGCAGCTTCGTTTACAGCAAGGAATGGGGCGTTTAATTCGTACTTCTAACGACCATGGAGATATTCATATTTTATTGAATGAAGAAGAAGCAAAGCGACAAGAAACATTTGAAAATATATTAGCTGTAACACCAGAAATAAAATAGAAAGAAGCGAGGTTGCACCCATTGCAACCTCGTTTTTTTATATATTAAAATAATAATTTTGTTGTAAAATGTAGAATGGTCTGAAAAAAGTGTTGTATATTTCTCTTTTAAGCTATATAGTTCTCTGTAATGCAACGGAAATTATTAAAATAAATTATTTTTTATATTGAAAATGATTTTACAAAAGGTTTATAATGATGACAAGAAATTTTAAGAATAATTCAATTCTGATTATTCGGTGATAGGGGGTTTGAACCTGTCGAACATTCAATCATTGTGTAGAAAATATACGAACTTATCTACAACAGATATAGAAAAGTTAATAGAAATAGAATCTACACTAACATATTATGCTGAGTTGACAGATTGTTATATGTTCATAGATTGTATGATGGAAAACTTACCGCATGCAATTGTTGTGGCAGAGGCATTCCCAAAAGAAGAAAGAGGGTTATATGAAAAATCCGTAATTGGCAAATTTGTATTTGAAAGCTTTGAACCAGCAGTATTTGCTGCTTTTAAACATAAAGAAAAATCGTCAATTACTAGAGCGATTACACAGGAAGGTTTAACAGTTGAACAAAACGTTGTCCCTCTATTTAATGACCAACAACAGGTTATTGCAGTGTTAATCCAGGAAAAAAAGGTAGAGATGCAAACAACACCTAAAGATGATTTTCGGAATATGCCATTTGCGTTAATTGAGCATATCGTAGAGCCCAATTCTCAACCGATTCCAGTTGTTTCTGACTTGTTAGTAGAATCAATAATTCTCACAAATCATGAAAATAAAGTCATCTATAGCAATCCTGCAGGTTACCGATTTATATCGGAGCTATCAGGGCTAGAACGTTTTGACAACGTTGCATTGAATAAGATTTTACCTTTTTTACAGGAGGTCTATGATAAAGGCGATGATGTCTTTTTCATAGAAATTACAATAGATCGTAAATCCTTTATTGTGAAAAAGATTCCTATTCGTGATCAAAGCGATAAAGTGACACTTCTCATTATTCATGATCTTACAGAGCTTAAGCTAAAAGAAAATGAACTAATGATGAAAACATTTGCCATTCGAGAAATTCACCACCGTGTGAAGAATAATTTACAGACAGTTACAAGCTTATTACGTTTGCAAATGCGAAATGATTTGTCAGCTTCGAATGCAAGTGCTTTTCAAGAAGCATTAAATCGAATATATAGTATTTCATCTGTCTATGAACTTATTTTAGAAAATGAGGATAACGCTGAAGAGAAAGTAGACGTTATCGCGTTGTCTAAAAAGATTGGACATAAGATGGTTGGGACATCCAACACAACATCTATTCAATTAATCTTTCATCACGATAATGTACAGCTGTTTTGTCATGCTAAAAAAGCTGTTTCGCTCGCGTTAATCATTTGTGAGCTACTGCAAAATGCACTGAAATATGCTTTTACTGATCGTGAGGAGGGAATAATCGATATACAATTTCAGCAGGATGCTTCCACTATTTCACTTCATATTTCTGACAACGGCGTTGGAATGCAAGAGGTGAAGGCATCATTTGGAATGGAGATTATTACAAGGCTTGTTGAATATGATTTAGCTGGCACATTTACAATTATCCCTAGTGAACAAGGTACACATACTCAAATTCAGTTTCCTGTAAGTGAGGAGGTATTTATCCTAAATGTCTAGGAAAGTTATGATTGTCGAGGATGAGTCACTAATTGCGATGGATTTGAAGTTAATGCTAGAAGATAATGGCTACGAAGTGGTAGCACAAGCGAATAATGGAGAATCAGCAATTGAATTGGCTTTTACACATAAGCCAGAGTTAATCTTAATGGACATTAAAATGCCGAAGCTAGATGGTTTAAAGGCGAGCAAAATTATCGAACAACAGGTCGGTATACCAGTGCTATTTATATCAGCTTATAGTGAAAAAGAATTGTTACTATACATGAAGCAGGACAATATTTTAGGCTATGTTATGAAACCGTTTTCTGAGAAAAATGTCCTTCCAGCGTTGGAAGTGGCTTTTCATCAAATTGATAAGTTCAACCGTCTTAACGGGGATTTGCTGCATAAACAAACAGAATTAGAAAAGCGAAAAATAATCGAACGAGCAAAAGGTTTGCTGATGCAGTCAGAAAATCTTAGTGAGGACGAAGCTTATAAAAAAATTCGCAGTGAAAGTATGCAGACGCAACAGGAAATGGTGCTTATTGCAAGGCGCATTATCAATACTTTACAAGTAAATAGTTGAAGCAAAGACGCTTTAAAGAGGTTTCCTCTTTAATGCGTCTTTTTTCATATAGATAAAAAAGATAGATAAAAATAAAGGGGTGGTGAGAAGGATGGCAATGATAGGAACGGTTATCGTTTATATTATTATGATTTGTGCAGTTTTAGGGGCATTCGGAGCAATTCGGGATGCTGAATATGGTATCGGTAAAGAGTTTATGAATGGTATTCATACGGTTGGACACATTTTTGTACCTGCTGCAGGGATCATGGCAGCTATACCTTACTTAACGTGGTTTATAAGTCATTTTATTAGTCCAATTTTTGAGTTGATTGGTGCTGATCCTGCAATTGCAGCAACGACAATTTTAGCTTCAGACATGGGAGGATATCAATTAGCAAATGCGTTAAAAGAGTCCTATGAAGGATGGGTCATGGCTCTAGTTGTCGGATTTATGTCTGGTGCAACAATCGTCTTCTCTATTCCAATGGGTCTTGCCATGTTAGATAAGCGTGATCATAAATATATGGCTTTAGGTATTATGGCGGGTGTTTTAACAATTCCGATTGGAGCATTTATTTCTTCCATCATGATTGTGACGTTTGATACAAATGTTCGTGAAGTGATTAGTACAACAGCAGAACCAACATATGTTTTTGCCATTTCAGTTTTACAAATATTAATTAATTTATTGCCTTTATTTATATTCGTAGTGTTAATTGCGTTAGGTCTAAAGCTAATTCCAAATGGCATGATCAAAGGCTTCATGATTTTTGGACGTGTGATGGATGCTGCTATCAAGCTTGTGCTAGTGTTCTCGATTGTAGAAATTTTTACAGGTATTTTTACAAAGGTCTTTGGTGCATGGGGCTTTGATCCAATCATGGCAGATAAAGCCGATCAATTCCGTGCATTAGAAACGGCTGGATATATCGGTATTATGCTAGCGGGTGCATTCCCAATGGTGTATTTAATAAGAAAATATGCATCGAAACCTCTAGAAGCAGTAGGTAAAAAATTAGGCTTATCGTCAGTGGGAAGTGCAGGTCTTTTAGCGACAATTGCTAATATTTTGGCCATGTTTACACTCGTTCGACATATGCCACCAAAAGATAAGGTGATTAACATTGCCTTTGGTGTTTGTTCAGCATTCCTTCTAGGAGATCATTTATCGTTTACGGCAAACTTCCAGCCGACAATTATTTTACCTGTTATTACTGGTAAGTTTTTAGCTGGTGTTATCGCTATTATTTTAGCCTATAAGTTATCTGTTCCAACAGCTTTAAAGCTAGAACAAGAGGATCGCAAGGCAGGCATTATTAAAGAAGGTGAATATCTAACGGATCAAAAGTCTTAAAAAACACGAAAGAGGTGATGACGTGTGAGTGAAGAGAAGAAACGGTTTATTCAGGAGTTTGTGCCAGGTAAGCAGCTAACATTGAGCCATCTAATAGCCAATCCTGACCCTGATATGTTTCAAAAGCTAGGCATTCAAGAAGCGGGTGCACTTGGCATCATGACATGTACACCGAGTGAAACAGTAATTATCGCAGGAGATTTAGCAACAAAGGCAGCCAATGTAAGACTAGGATTTTTAGATCGCTTTACTGGCAGTCTCGTTATTGTTGGCAGTGTGTCAGAGGTTGAAATGGCGATGTTAGAAATTAATCGTTTTTTATCAGAGATGCTAGGCTATACGCCATCAAAAATAACTAAGTCATAGGATGTGCCGTATGAAAAATCGAGTAATGATAATAGGCGGTGTGCAAGCAGGGAAGTCGACACTGATGAATGCGTTATTGGGGAAAGATGGACAAGCCAATAAAACACAGGCACTCGTTTATGATGACTGGATTGTTGATACACCTGGAGAATATATAGAAAATCCGATGTATTACAGAAACATTATGGCAACATCGCTTGAAGTGACACATGTGATTTATTTGCAGGATGCCACGTCACCAAAGAGTGTTTTTCCTCCGCAATTTAGCTTAGGAATTCCGAAAATTCAAATTGGTGTCATTACAAAAATTGATGCACCCCTTGCAGATGTAGAAAGAGCAACAGCATTATTACAAAATGTCATGACACATGGTCCTATTGTGAAAACCTCTTCGTGGCAAAAGCTTGGTATTGAGTTTATTGCGCCACTTATTCAGCTCAATTCTGACGAAGAAATTCGCCAATTTGTGAAGGATCGTGATAGTCCTTATCTCATGTATTGCCCATAGTGGCGAGAGGGAGGAGTAAGTTGAAGACAGAAAAAATTTATAGTGCAGGCATTGATATTGGTACAAGTACAACAAAAATGGTTGTGAGTAGTTTTCTGTTAAAAAATGTTGCAGGTGTAACACATGTGCCACGGATAGAAATTATTGAAAAAACGGTTTTACATCAAAGTCCTATTATTAAAACACCGTTTATCAATAAAGAAATGATCGATATGGAAAAGATAGAACAATTTATTTTTCAGCAATATCAACTGGCCCAAATTTCACCATCAGAAATTTCAACAGGTGCCATTATCATTACAGGCGAATCTGCAACAAAGGAAAATGCCAGTGAGGTTGTCCATGCGATTGCAGATACAGCCGGGCACTTTTTAGTGGCTACTGCTGGCCCCGATTTAGAAGGTATCATAGCCGCGAAAGGCGCAGGTACTTTACAGCAGTCTAAAAATACTGCCAAAGTAATTGCAAATATCGATATCGGCGGTGGAACAGCAAATATTGCGGTCATGCAGTTCGGAGAGGTAATTGGTACGTGTACATTGCATGTTGGTGGAAGACTTATAGAATTTCACAATGGCATTGTCCAATCGATATCACCACCGATTATGAAGCTTATGGAGAAATGGCCAAATCCATTAAAAATTGGTGATTCGGCAGAGGATGTACGTGTCACACAACTGATTCAAGAAATGTTGAATATAGTAGCGATGACGCTAAATGGACAATTAATAGATGAACAACATCCATTATTGCTAGGCCATTTGCCGACATGGGATAAACCAGTTGATGCAGTCGTATTTTCAGGCGGAGTAGCTGCCTGTATTTATGAAAATGAATGTACAAAACGACAATATGATGATATCGGCGAAAAATTAGCGAAAAGTCTTTTACAGCACGAGCAACTGCAATCCTTTTTATGGCTTGAGCCAAAGGAAACCGCGCGGGCAACGGTGACAGGTGCTGGTACACAAACAACTGAAATTAGTGGTGCAACGATCCAGGTAGATGCAGAAGTATTGCCTTTAAAAAATGTGCCTGTTTTCGATTGTCATATGGATACGAACAGCAAAGAATTCGACTATGCGGTAAAAACAGCTGTTGAACGAGCCGATGCGCTATTTTCTATCCAGGAGAATCGCTCTCCGTTTGCACTCTATTTTAGTCAGTTACCATATTTAAGCTTTCAGGATGTCCGTGCATTATGTGAGGCTATTTTGAAGCACTTAGCGACGAGAAGCTCCAAGGAAATACCAATTATCATAGTCATTCAATCAGATTATGCAAAAATTATTGGGCAAACCATACAAGCGATCAATCAAACAGTTCCCATCATTTGCATCGATCAAATCAAAGTAGAAACGGGTGATTACATTGACATTGGGGAAGTACTACCATCTGGTGTTGTCCCGGTCGTCGTAAAAACACTTGCTTTCCACTCAAAGTAAGGAGGATGAATGTGAATCTATCGGTGATATTTGGTGGAGAAAAATATAATTTTAATTCATTAAAGGATGTAATGGCCAAGGCCAATGAAGAAAAATCAGGAGATCAGCTAGCTGGAATTGCGGCGGAATCTGTACAGCAGCGAATTGCGGCAAAGGCCGTTTTAAGTGAGCTATTAGTGAAGGATATCAGAGAAAATCCATTAGTTCCTCAAGAAAATGATGAGGTATCACGCATTATTGAAGGGGATATCAATGAGCAAATTTACGGAGAAATTAAAAACTGGAGTATCGAGCAGCTCAGGGAATATATTTTATCCAATGAAACAGGCGATCGGGAATTAAAACGATTAAGCAAGGGCATGAATTCAGAAATTATTGCGGCAGTTACAAAGCTGATGTCCAACTTAGATCTTGTTCATGCAGCTAATAAAGTAGAAATACTGTCGACTTGTAATATTACGATCGGACAAAAGGGCACACTTTCTTCGAGATTGCAGCCGAATCATCCGACAGACAATATTGACGGGATTATTGCCTCATTAAAAGAAGGGTTGTCTTACGGAATTGGTGATGCGGTCATTGGAATTAACCCAGTTGATGACTCAGTTGAAAGTGTGAAAAAAGTATTGCAAGCCACAAAGGAGTTTATCAATGATTGGTCGATTCCTACGCAAAATTGTGTATTGGCACATATTACGACACAGATGAAGGCAATTAAACAAGGCGCACCTGCAGATATGATTTTCCAAAGTATTGCGGGGACTGAAATTGCAAACCGTTCATTCGGTATTTCTGCAGACTTAATCAGAGAAGCAGAGGAACTTGTAAAAAAACAAGGAACTGGTACTGGTCCGAATTTATTCTACTTTGAAACAGGACAGGGTTCCGAGTTATCTGCTGAGGCACATATGGGCATAGACCAAGTAACGCTCGAATCACGCAATTACGGATTTGCTAGACATTTTAATCCGTATATTGTAAACACGGTTGTTGGCTTTATTGGACCTGAGTATTTATACAATAACAAGCAGGTTATACGTGCGGGCCTAGAAGATCACTTTATGGGCAAAATGCACGGCATCCCAATGGGCGTTGATATTTGTTACACAAACCATATTAAAGCAGACCAAAATGATGTTGAAGATTTAAGTGTTTTACTAACAGCAGCTGGCGTTAATTTTATTATTGCTGCACCTATGGGCGACGATGTCATGCTGAACTATCAGTCAATGAGCTTCCATGATGTCGCTACATTACTTCAAACGTTTGGTAAAAAACCAGCACCTGCATATCTAGCATGGTTAGAGAAAATGGGCATTTATGAAAATGGTCGTCTATCAGCAAGAGCTGGCGATTTATCGATATTTGAAAGGTAGGTGAGTCTATTGAATGAACAATTAGTATCGATGATTACACAGCTCGTAATGGAAAAGATGGGTAATGATACGTCCGTTAAATCTTCACCAGAACCAGCTGTGGCAACAGAAGAACAAAAGGAAACACTTATTAAATTCTATGATACAGCAGCTAATCATGCTGATGAAGTAGCAAGTCCAAGCACATCAGAACAATCAAATGAACCGTTAATTAAGCTTTATCAGAATGAATCAGGTAATCACGAACAATCATATTACAGTGCAAGTTATGATGAATCGTCGCACACGGTGGCGCCTATCCGAGCCTTTAAATTTGAAGAGGATGAAGTGTCTGAAAGTGTACAAGCGGCAAAAAAACATACACCAGCAAGAATAGGTGTTGGGAGAGCTGGGACCAGACCAAAAACAAAAACTTGGCTAAAATTCCGCCTCGATCATGCGGCAGCAGTGGATGCAGTATATGGAGAAGTGACAGAGGAGCTACTACAAAAGCTTGATGTCTTTCAAGTTACAACTAAAGTGACAGATAAGGAAGAATACATTACAAGACCGGATTTAGGTCGTCGTTTATCAGATGAAGCTAAGACATTGATTCAATCGAAATGCCAAAAAAATCCAAATGTGCAAATTATTATTTCTAATGGATTAAGCGCTAGTGCGATTGAAGAAAATGTGCAAGATGTTTATTTAGCGTTACAGCAAAGTCTTCGTAATTTAAATATTGAAATAGGAACTACCTTCTATATTGATAAAGGGCGTGTAGCGCTAATGGATGAAATTGGCGAGCTTTTACAAGCAGAAGTAATCGTTTATTTAATCGGTGAGCGTCCTGGGCTTGTATCAGCGGAGTCAATGAGTGCCTATATATGCTACCAACCTAGAATTGGCACAGTAGAAGCTGATCGAATGGTCGTTTCGAACATCCATAAAGGTGGTATCCCGCCATTAGAGGCAGGTGCTTATTTAGGAACAGTCGTTCAAAAAATATTGCATTACAAGGCAAGTGGAGTAGGTCTTGTGGCAAAAGAAGGTTAGGAGGGCAAACGATGAATCCTCAAAAAATTATGGCAGAAATTTTGGCAATGCAAATCATTCCGAGAGTAAATAGTGAATTAGCAGAGCAATTAGATTTAAAGCCATATCACAATAGCATTGGACTCGTAACTCTCACAATAGATGATGTTGGCTATGTAGCATTAGACGAAGCGACGAAAAAAGCTGATGTTGAAGTTGTTTATGCAAAAAGCTTTTATGCTGGAGCGGCACATGCATCTGGTCCGTTATCCGGTGAGGTCATTGGCATCATTGCTGGTAGCTCGCCTGATGAAATACGCAGTGGTTTAGATGCCATTCAGCAGAAAATTCAGTTTGATACGTATTTTGAAGCTATTCTTCACAATGAAAACCACGCTCTTTTTGCACATACTGTAGCAAGCTGTGGTACGTATCTGGCAGAGTTGGCGAATGTGAAGGCTGGAACGGCTCTTGCTTATTTAATAGCACCACCGCTTGAGGCTGTCGTTGGTTTAGACGCTGCATTAAAGGCGGCAGATGTAGAGCTAAAGGTTTTCTTTGGCCCACCATCTGAAACCAATTTCGGTGGAGGCTTATTAAGTGGTAGCCAATCTTCCTGCCAAGCTGCAGCAGATGCTTTTAGAGAAGCTATTGAGAATTTAGCGAGAAATCCAGTTGTATAGAAAGGAGGGGCTTTATGGCCACATTAGATAAAGATTTATTAGCAATTCAAGAAATGAGAGACGCCGTGAGACATGCCAATATCGCACAAGCTGCTTACATGCAGTATTCACAGCAGCAAGTAGATAGTATCGTCAAAGCTGTTGCCGATGCCGCATTTAAAGAAGCAGAACGTTTGGCAAATATGGCCGTTCAGGAAACAGGGATGGGCATACCTAATCATAAAAAAATGAAAAATGAGGTTGCCTCTCGAGATGTCTACGAAGATATAAAAGATTTAAAGACAGTTGGTGTCGTAGGTTTCGATCGCATGAAAAAAGTGACAGAGATCGCTAGTCCGTTTGGAGTGATCGCGGGCATTGTCCCAACGACAAATCCAACATCAACTGCAATCTTCAAAACACTTATTTCATTGAAAACTAGAAATGGTCTAGTATTAAGCCCACATCCTTATGCGGTTGATTGTACAAAGGAAGCTTTAGAGATTTGTAAAGTTGCTGCAGAAAAAGCAGGAGCACCAGAAGGATTGCTACACTGTTTAACGATGTCTTCTATGGAAGCTACACAGCAACTAATGAAGCACCCAGATATTCATTTGATTTTAGCGACTGGTGGCGGTGCGCTAGTGAAAGCAGCCTATAGTTCAGGCAAACCTGCTTACGGTGTAGGACCAGGGAATGTTCCAGCTTACATTGAAAAATCAGCTAATATTTCTAAAGCAGTTCGTCAGCTTGTACAAAGTAAATCTTTTGATAATGGCACAATTTGTGCAACGGAACAAGCCATTATTGTAGATAAGGTAATTGCAGAGCAAGTTTTGACAGAGTTAAAGAAAAACAATGCTTATATTTTGAGTGATGAAGAGAAGGTGAAGATGGAGAAGTTAATTTCTCCTGTCCCAGGGAAAGTAAATCCTCAAATTGTAGGGAAATCAGCGGCATGCTTAGCAGATTCTGTCGGTATTACCGTGCCAGAAGATACGAAAGTTCTCGTTGGTATGGAAACAATGATTGGCAAAAATATTCCATTCTCACTTGAAAAATTGTCGCCGATATTTGCACTATACACAGTTGAGGACAGCACAGAGGCAAAACAAGTGATGATTGATTTACTAAATATTGGTGGGCGTGGCCATACATGCTCGATCCATACAGAAAATACAGCTTTAGCTGAGCAATTATCTGTTGAACTACCAGTGTCCAGAATTGTTGTCAATACATTATCATCTATTGGCGCTGTTGGTGGAACTACTGGATTAGCACCATCCTTTACATTAGGATGCGGTACGTTTGGTGGCAATATTACGTCCGATAACATTACCGCGAGACATTTATTGAATATTAAACGTATGGCTTATGGCATTAAAGATGTAGAGGTGCCAAAACCAGAATTTTTAACAAAACCAGTAGTAGAAAATAGTAAAGAACAAGATCCAACTTTGGATACAGCGATGGTTCAGCAAATTGTTGATCAAGTATTAAAACAAATAACATTAAATAAATAAATTGGAGGAATGACAAATGAGTACAGCATTAGGAATGGTAGAAACAAAAGGATTAGTAGGAGCAATTGAAGCAGCGGATGCAATGGTGAAGGCTGCTAGCGTTAACTTAGTAGGAAAAGTACATGTTGGTGGCGGTATTGTCACTGTATTAGTACGTGGTGATGTAGGAGCAGTAAAAGCAGCTACTGATGCAGGAGCTGCAGCGGCACAACGTGTTGGAGAACTTCTATCTGTACACGTAATCCCACGTCCACACCATGAATTAGAATTAATTTTACCAAAAGCAGAAGCTTAATTTTAACTTCAGAATAAGGGCGACGGAAAAGAAGAGCCGAAGCGACGGAATGAAGGTTGGAAGCGACGGAATGAAGGTCGAAAGCGACGGAAAGAAGCCAAAGCGACGGAATGAAGGTCCGAAACGACGGAAAGAAGAGCCGAAACGACGGAAAGAAGAGTCGAAGCGACGGAAAGAAGAGCCGGAACGACGGAAAGAAGAGCTGAAGCGACGGAAAGAAAAGCTGGAGTGACGCAAAGAAAAGCCGAAGTGACGGATAGAAGTCAAAGCGACGGAAAGAAGAGCCGGAGTGACGGAAAGAATGTCCGAAACGACGGATAGAAGTCAAAAGCGACGGAAAGAAAAGCCGGAACGACGGAAAGAAGGCCTGAAGCGACGGAAAGAAGAGCCGGAACGACGGAAAGAAGAGCTGAAGCGACGGAAAGAAGAGCCGGAGTGACGGAAAGAATGTCCGAAACGACGGATAGAAGAGCCGGAACGACGGAATGAAATTCGAAGCGACGAAAAGAAAAGCTGGAGTGACGCAAAGAAAAGCCGAAGTGACGGATAGAAGTCAAAGCGACGGAAAGAAGAGCTGAAGCGACGGAAAGAAGAGCCGGAGTGACGGAAAGAATGTCCGAAACGACGGAAAGAAGAGCCGTAGCGACGGAATGAAGGTCGAAGCGACGGAAAGAAGAGCCGGAGTGACGGAAAGAAAAGCCAAAGTGACGAAAAGAAAAGCCGGAACGACGGAATGAAGGTCCAAGCGACGGAAAGAACATCATAAATGGAAGGTCAGGATGATACAGATGATACACATTGCACCTCATCCTGCCCATTCATTTTCAACAGTAATTAAGATATAGAGGTGGCTAACGTGAAAACAGCGACAAAATCATTTCCTGTGGCCATTTCAGCTCGGCATATACATGTAAGTGAAGAGGATTTACAAGCACTTTTTGGTCCAAATGCAGCGCTAACAAAGGATTTTGATCTTTCGCAGCCAGGACAATTTGCAGCAAAAGAGCGTGTTTCCATAGAAGGACCAAAAGGTGTCCTTCATAATGTACGTGTATTAGGTCCTGTAAGAGCGGCAACACAGGTGGAAATCAGTCGGACAGATGCAATGAAAATAGGATTAACCCCTCCTTTAAGGCAATCGGGAGATATCGAAAGTTCAGCTGGTATCAAATTAATTCATCAAGAAAAAGAAATAATGATCGAGCAGGGAGTCATTATTGCACAGGCACATATTCATATGACGGAAGAAGATGCAATAGCATTGAATGTACAAAATAATGAATTAGTATCTGTGGAAGTGGATAGTGAGCGACCTGTGACATTTCGTGGGGTTGTAGTTCGTGTGTCGAACGATTTTAGTTTAGAGATGCATATCGATACAGATGAAGCGAATGCGGGCTTTATTGAACAGCAAGCGCAAGGAAAAATTGTCAGATCATTGACGTAAGGAGGAGGTTAGATGCAAGAGAATTTAGTCCAAAAAATTGTTGAAGAAGTATTGCAGCAAGTTTTGAAAAATCAGCCTTCCCCTCAACATGACGGAAAAATTCCTATTGGTGTATCGGCAAGACATGTACATCTTGCTCAAGCGGAAGTGGAGAAGCTTTTTGGTGAAAACTATCAATTAACACCTAAGTTTGAGCTTTCACAGCCAGGTCAGTTTGCTGCTGAGGAAACAGTAGTTATTGCTGGACCAAAGGGTTCAATTGAGCGAGTACGCATTTTAGGTCCAGCTCGATCATTATCTCAAGTAGAAATTAGCTGGACAGACGCGATGAAAATAGGGGCTAAGCCACCATTAAGAGTATCAGGAGATATTAAAGGCTCTAGCCCTGTCACACTTATTGGTCCAAAGGGCAGTGTTGTGCTAAATGAGGGGCTCATTATTGCACAAGCACATATTCATATGTCACCAGCTGACAGTGCTCGTTTCCAAGTAGCGGATGGACAATCGGTACAAATTAAAGTAGAGGGTATAAGACCGATTATTTTATCAAATGTAATGATTCGTGTTTCTGAGCGATATCGATTGGAGATGCATATTGATACAGATGAAGCAAATGCAGGTTTAATCCAACAAGGTACATTTGCAGAAATTATCAATGCTCAAGCAAATGAGCAAATGCATGTCAAAGAACTCCCGCCAGTCGTAAGTCAAGCAGATAAACCATCGATTTATCATTTTGATAAGAAGCTACTTTCACAAGTAGAAGTACTTGAAATTGAAGCAAAAGAAATTGTTGTTCCTAAAAAAACAATTGTCACAGCATTGGCTTATGACAAAATACGAGAGTTGAATAAGAGGTTAACAATTCGCTCTGAATAATTAGAAAAGTCCATGCAGGATATAGAGGTGAAGTTCATGCAGATGGGAAGAGTGATAGGCAGTGTATGGGCGACACGTAAAGAGGAAGGGTTGAATGGCTTAAAATTATTAATTATTCAACCAATTGACTCCAATCAGCAGCCGATTCGCTCAGAAATTGTAGCAGCTGACCGAATCGGGGCGGGAATTGGAGATGATGTGCTCATTACGAGTGGTGGATCATCCAGATATATTATGAAAGAAAATCCATTGCCTATCGATGCAGTTGTTATAGGTATTATTGATTCTACAGAAGTTATGCGAGGTGAAGAGAATGAGTAGCGCTATTGGAATGATTGAGACTAAAGGATTAGTAGGCTCTTACGAAGCTGCTGATGCGATGATAAAGTCATCAGATGTAACTATCGTCAAGCAAGAGTTCGTTGATGGTGGGATTGTGACAATCGTCGTGAAAGGTGATGTTGGTTCTGTCCAAGCAGCAGTAGAAGCTGGAAAAGCCGCTGCAATGCGCGTTGGAGAACTATTAGGCGCTCACGTAATTCCACGACCAGATGAAGATGTTTTTCAAATGATTAAAGGACCAGAAGCACCAAAGAAAAAGCCAACATCAACTACAACAACAACACGTGCTAAAAAAACGACGGAAACAGCAGCTACTGAAAATCGAGGTGAGGCATAATGTCTTTTCGAAAAAGTAAAATTGCTGTAATTGGTGCTGGTCATACTGGCGCAACTTTAAGCTTATTTTTAGCCCAAAAAGAGCTAGGAGATGTTGTCCTGTTAGATATTCCAGAAGCGGAAAATCCGACAAAAGGAAAGGCGCTGGATTTATTACAAACAGGACCAATAGAAAAATTTAATGTTTCTATTAAAGGAACAAGTAATTATGAGGATATAGCTGGAGCAAGTATTGTCATTATTACAGCTGGTATTCCCCGTAAACCTGGTATGAGTCGTGATGACTTAGTGACGACGAATGCAAAAATCATTCAACAAGTTTCTAAGCAAATCAAACATTATGCACCTAACAGCATTGTTCTTATATTAAGCAATCCTGTAGATGCCATGACTTACGTTTGCTATAAAGAAACAGGCTTTCCGAAAAATCGTATCATTGGCCAATCAGGTGTGCTAGATACAGCACGTTTTAATACATTTGTTGCACAAGAGCTTCAAATTGCTCCAGAGGATGTTTCAGGATTCGTCTTAGGTGGACATGGCGACGAAATGGTTCCATTAATTCGATATTCCTATGCTGGAGGTATTCCATTAGAAAAACTGATTCCCCAAGACAGATTGCAGCAAATCGTAGAACGTACACGTAAAGGTGGCGGAGAAATTGTTGGTTTGTTAGGAAATGGCAGTGCTTATTATGCACCAGCAGCTGCCTGTGCACAAATGGTCGAAATCATTATGAAAGATCAGCGTAAAATAATTCCTTCTATCGCCCTTTTAGAAGGAGAGTACGGTTACCACGAATTATTTTTAGGAGTACCGACAATATTAGGTGGCAATGGCATTGAATCAGTTATTGAATTGCACCTGACAAATGAAGAAAAAACGGCGCTCCATCAATCAGCAGAAGCCGTAAAACAAGTATTACAAATTTGCCAAAACATAGGGTAATCAGACGCTATGCTGCAATAAGATATGTAGGATCCCCAACTATATATCTGTTGTAAAAAAACTTTAGCTCTTAAAAATGTTTGATTGGAAACCGAACATTTAACTTCTTTCAGCAGTAGTCTCCAACCTCTATAGTTGGTGAGATGAATGCGGTTTTAAGTCACTTTTCAGCGAGTTTCCAAACACCCGCTGAAAGAAGTTAAAGCCTCCGGCGGATGTCACGGAAATCGGAAAGGAGTTCTTTGTGCAAGCACAAACCCGATTCCAGACGCAATTATGCCAAGGCATAATTGATCTTGAAAGCTAGTTAAAATTCCCCCTTATTTATATAGAATATGAAGCTCTCTTTGAACGTGAAAGTTCGAAGAGAGCTTCTTTAGTTTGTATTAGTTTTTATTTAAGATTTATCGGGCATATGGACAAGAAACTACGCGTTGAGCCCATAGATGTGGGGGAAGCGACACATATGCCTCACCCAACTTTTTAATCTATTTTGAATCATTAATTTTCCTTCCTTTTATGTAAATAAGGGAATAATGATAGTAACCCTAGAACAGCTAAACAAACGCCAATCCACAGTGGCGATAAATAACCATATCCTTTACTAATTCCTAGACCACCAAGCGATGAACCAATAGCAACACCGAGTGTAATAAAAGAGGTGTGAACAGTATTTATCATTGCCCCACTATTCGCTGTTTTCATTACTCTTGCAATCATAGCTGGATTCATCGCAACTCCCGTTAAACCAATAAAAATAGTACAGATAACAGCAATATATTTATTTTCCGCTCCTAACGCAAATACAGACAATGCTACAATTAATATAATCAATCCACTCATAAGTATTTTCATTGTATAATTATCAGCGAACTTTCCAATTACTATATTCCCAACTACTGTTGCACTACCGTAGAGAGCAAGTAAATACGGAATACTTGCACTAGAAAAGCCTGTAACATTTGTAAAGATAGGTGTGAAATAACTAAATGCGGCAAATGCACCACCGATAATAAACATGCTTGTTACATATGCTGCCCAAAGATGAATATTCTTAAAATGCAAAAGTTCGTCTTTCCAATCTAATGGAGCTTTAATTGACGATGATGGTATCAACCATTGAATCATGACTGCTGATACTAGAACAAGAACGGAAACCGACCCAAAACTAATACGCCAGCCAAAATATTGTGAGATAACAGTTGTGATAGGTAAACCTAAGACAGTTGAAAGCATTAAACCTGCAAGTACAATTGATGCCGCTTTTCCCCTTGAATTAGGGTGGACAAATGTTGTAGAAAAGGAAACAGCCACTCCAAATGCTGAAGATGAAGCAATACCAGTAATAATACGTGAAATCATCATACTATCATAGTTCCAAGCAATGGCTCCAAGCGATTGACCAATTAAAAATACAAACATTAAAAATAACAATGCTTGTTTACTGCGTATTCTTAAGAGAATTGCCGTTAAAATTGGGCCCCCTATCACCATTGCTCCTGCATAAGCAGTAATTAAATATCCAATAGACGATACAGAAACCTGAAATGCTAGAGCAAGCTCGTTCATCATTCCTGCTACCATAAATTCAGATGTAGTCATACAAAAAATCGCTAAAGCTAGCAAATAAATTATCGATGGCATAAAAACACTCCTTACCCATTATTGTAATGTTCGGTACAAAAATAGTTAGAAAAAAGAGCGCACTAGGCGCCGAAAATAGACTCCATTGTTCCTTTCATGACCTGCTCAGCCAACAGCCGATTTTGCATCGAAACATTAAGAACACGGAACCCGTAATAACTACTTAAAAATAGACTAGCTAATTCCTCAGCTGTTTGCTTTTTTGAAATTTCACCAGTTTGCAATCCTTCCTCCATTATTTTTTCAATAGCTTGTTTCAGAAGCTCGACATGCCGTGAGAAAATTTCTTGAACCATTACGTCATTTTTAGCTCTTTCTACACCAGCATTAATTAATAAACAACCATTTTGATCAATATTCTCAAAATCTTCTTTCAATGCCCACTCGAAAAGATTACTTAACCGATCTTTCAATGCAATTGGAGCATTTAACAATTCCTGCTGTTCCTTAATTCCAAATTCATGATAGCGTTCTAATACTTGTTGATATAGTTCATGTTTACTCCCAAAAGTATTGTATAAGCTACCTTTCCCAAGTCCAGTATCATTGCATAAATCCTGTGTAGAACACCCCTCATACCCTCTTTTCCAAAAAGTTTTCATGGCGACATCTACAATTGAGGAATACTCAAACTCTCGGGGTCTGCCTCGTTTATTCAAATTGATTCTCCTCTCGTTTACATTACTAGAATATCCTTTTTGTACTAATCGGTCAATAAAAGTTTTCGTCAAGGAAAGTAAAAGTCAAAGGGGTTAAAGTATAAATCTTGATTGACTTTGTCCTTAGGGAAAGGTGTATAAATGAATTGTAGCAAGTAACAAATCAATGAATGAGGTGATTTTGTGCTATCGATTGGCGAATTCTCAAAAATATGTGGTGTCTCTACAAAAACACTTCGATATTACGATGAAATTGGATTAATTAACCCAGATGAGATTAATGCTGAAAGCGGTTATCGGTATTATTCTATCGAACAACTAAAAAGAATGCTCTATATCAACCGTTTAAAATCCTATCATTTTTCTCTTGAAGAAATTAAAACTATGCTGGAATTAGATGAGGATCAGTCCGAAGAAAAGCTTTGTTCAGCTCTTAATCATAAGAGAAAGGAGATCCAAGAAAAACTAAAGGCTTTTGATTTTCTTGTAAAACAACTGACTCATGATATTTCGAACTTAGAAAAAGGTGTACCAATTATGTCGTACCTTGATGATATCGAAGTACAACTGGTTGAAACAAAGCCAATGAATATCCTTTATAAGCGACTGATGATGAGTAGTGATGATTATGCATCAGGATATGGCCATTATTTTAGCGAGTTTTATGAAAAGATTGCGAAGGAGAAGCTCACTTTACTTGGTCAGCCGATGACGATTTACCATAGCCCTGAATTTAATCCTGCTGGCAATGATACCGAGTTTGCTATTCCGATTGCTGAGACTGTCAAAGGAACGAGGGATTTGCCAGGTAGCCTTTGTGCTAAGTCTGTTTTAAAGGGGGCTTATCCAGAATTGACATCTGTCTATGCTAATTTGACGAAATGGATTGAAAACGAGGGTTATGAATTAATATTACCACCATATGAAATATACATAACAGACCCAAATCAAGTAAACAATCCTGAGAATTATGTGACAGAGGTATATTTTCCTGTAAAGAAAAAATGACATCCGCTGAAAGAAGTTAAAATTAGGAGGTTCTAATGCAAACAACAATAAATTGGCAAACGGTAGAATCGGATAACGTAAATATGGACAGTAAAAAGCTTTCGGAGCTAGAGCAGACAATCATAAGTGAGTATAGCAATATAAATGGCATTGTTATTGTTAGAAATGGTTTTCTGGCATATGAAAAATATTTTAATGGCAACGGTCTTGATGATACTCACCATGTAGCATCTGTCACAAAAAGTGTCCTATCAGCACTCGTTGGTATTGCTATTGATAAAGGATATATTAAAAGCGTTGAACAGAAGGTGTTGGATTTTTTTCCTGACTATATGCTAGATGCTAAAAAACATGACATTACTTTACGTCATCTTCTTACGATGACGGTACCATATCCTTTTGAGGACTGGCATGAACCTTTAGATATACTATGTCAGCAACAGGACTGGGTACAGTATACGTTAGATATAATGGGTGAAAAAGGGGAATTGGGTACTTTTAAATACGCCACAGCTGGAGCACATTTATTATCAGCTATTATTACTCGAAGTACAGGGAAAAGTGCTCGAGCGTTCGCCAATGAATATTTATTTACACCGCTTGGCATGAAAGAAATTCCTGACTATCGAATGGATGCATATGGATTTGATGATTTATTCGGGAAAAATGTGAAAGGATGGGTCC